>DATCPU010000349.1:0-20492 GCA_036569925.1 Candidatus Dormiibacterota bacterium | reverse complement strand
CCCGATGGGTATGTGGCATTGCGGTTGAGACTAGTGTCAAGCAGATACAGGCCGCCGTTGAGGCCGCCGACCCCGATTAGAGCGCCCTCGGGGCACTGGCACCAGTAAGGCCCATCGGCGATGCTGGTCGGCACGCTTGTGCCCGTCAGAAGCGAGAGCCCAAACCCAGACTGGATCTGAGCCAGGGCGACCTGACCTCCGGAGAAGGTGATGGCGAGGCGCGAAGGGAGCGTGCCCGGTTCAAGAGCCAAGCCAACCGCTCTGGCTGCCGGCAGGGCCAAGCTTGAAATCAACTTCAGCCCTGCGCTCTGCTTGTAGGTGTATTGGAGCAACTGGCTCGACGTGCTATCCGAGGCCACCAGGTAAAGCTCGTCCGTGCCGCCCGGAGCGGAGAAAACTACCGGCCCCGCGACGACAGCCCGGCCTCCCGGGACGGTTGCGCTGTCCTGGAGACCGCAGTTGCCACCTTCTGTCGCGTTGTACACGAAGAGCTTCCCATCGCCGTCCCCGAAGTAGGCGAGATCCGGGTTGCTGATGCCCGCGGACGGCTGCGCCGTGACTATCGCGCTGGCGGTCATGAAGCACGCCAGATTGTGATTGTGATCGCCGCCATCCTCGATGAATGCCACGCAGTAGTTGGCTGGGCCGCAGTCTGGACTCACTCCCGGATTGGGGCTGGCAATCGGGATCAGGTCAGAGACCTGGCCCGGGTTGTTCACGTCCGGCATCTCCAGAGGTGGGCCAGTCACGCTGCCGCCCAAAGATCGCGTCCAGAGCAGTGTCGTGAGATCGAACCTGTAGTCGAACACGTTGCCGGCGTCGTCGCCGACGACGTAGTCGTTCCGGCCCAGGGAGGGCAAAATCGAATGTGTCCCATCAACGTTGACAGGGGCGGTGTCGGTCAGCGGCTGTAGCTGTGTCGATCGAGAGTCGACGACCGGCGTGCATTTTATGTACGAGATGGCTGCTGTGCGGCCGTTCAGCGTGATCGGGCTGAGGCCTGGGCAGCCGGCGACGATTGGCGTGTTTTGCAGTCGGTCGAGCGCCCTCTCGACTGCCGAGTTGACAGTTGCCTCGTTCCCTACCCGGTTCACAAGAGCGCGGGAGAGCAGGAGGTTGGTGCTGAGCTCGGTCATCAACGCGCCGGCGAGGATGGCGAGGAAGGCCACCATGATGAGCACCCCGCTGAGCACGCTGCCGCGCTGGGCGCGCTTGCGGTCGCTCAGCAGCGCTCGGACTCCCTTCACGGGGACACCCGCGGAAAGAAGCGCAGCGTTTGCGACTCGCTGTACGACCGCACCGTCACCGTCATGCTCACGACAACGGTTTGGTAGGGCGCCGTCCCATCCACATACCATGAGAATGCGGTGACGCCTACCGCCGCGTGTACGGGCGCGTTGCCGTTGATCGTCCGATCTAGGAGCAAGTTTCCATCCCACGAGTAGCTCACCCGGGCGGGCGCCGGCGCCGGAAGGTTTGAATTGGAGACCTGCTGGCCGTTGAGCACGATCGGCTCCGTTGTACATGGGTCGGCTTCGGTTCCACACCCGCTTGTGTCCGGGATGTCGCTGCGCGCAAACTCGTCGTACGCGGAGAACTGGAAGCTTCGGATCTGAGAGCTTGCCTCGATCCTGCTCGACGCAATGTTATTCGCGCGCACCGACGTCAGGATCACCGATGTCAGGCCGGCCATCAGGATCGCGCCGATGGCAGAGGCGACAATCACCTCGACAAGCGTGTAGCCTCCCTGCCCACGCGCATACCCGCGCAGGTTTCCGATCATCGGTTCACCTTGTAGACCTGGACGGGCTGGCCTATCGGCGTGCCCCCCGGCCACAAGGTGACAGCAACGGTCCAGACCTGGCTCGTCGCGGAGGCGGCCGTCCAGGAGACGTCCGCGCGCAGGCTGAACGTGCCGTCAGGGCACGGCCCCTGATAGCCGGACGCCAGCACGGGGGCGGTGTCGTTTTCCGTCGCGAAGCACTCGGAATACTTTTGGGCTCCAGCGTTGAATCGGCTGCCGCTGATGCTGTCTAGCTCGTACTGCACGATGGCCTCCGTCGCGGTATTGCGTTTGGCCACCGTGGAGTTGAGGAGACCGGCGCTGAACGCTCCGACGATCAGGACCAGTGCAAGGCCCATGATCATGACGCTCACCAGCAGCTCGACGAGAGTGGTACCGGCCTGCGCGCGGCGCCGGTCCTTCCACAGCTTCATCACTTGACCGCTTGCAGAAGTCCATACATCGGGAGGATCACTGATACCGCCACGAACCCGACCGCCCCTCCGACGGCGATTACGAGCGTCGGTTCCATCAGGGCGATCATATTGCGGACCTTGTAATCCATCTCCTCGCTCAGGAAGTCGGCGATCTGCTCCAGGCTCGAGTCGAGGGTGCCGGTCTCCTCTCCGACTCGAATCATCCGGATCATCATCGGAGCAAGGAGTCCCGTGGCCTCCAGCGGTGCGGAGAACCCGTCGCCGGTCAGCATCCGGCTCTTAACTGCGCCGAGGCCTTCCTTGAACCGGATGTTGCCTGACGCCGCCATGGCGATGTCGAACGTCTCGCTGATCGGTATCCCGGCTCTCAGCATCGTCGACAGGGTCCTCGCGAACCGCTCGATGATGCTGTAGGTGACGATGCTTCCAAGGATCGGAAGCCGGATTACCGTGTGGTCCCAGAACACCCGGCCGGGCCGGCTCTTGAGGAACAGGCCGCTCGCGATCAGGATCGCCATGAGGCCGACGAGTATCTGGAGCCGGTAGGTCTGTGCGAACAGTCCGACCGCAAGCAACAGCTGGGTCGGCAGCGGCAGCTTGGCGTGGAACTCTTTGAAGATGGCGACGAAGTTGGGCAGGACGAAAACGATGAGCACCGTACAGACCGCGACCGCCAGAACCAGGATGACCGCCGGGTAGATCATCGCGCTGCGAAGCTTCTTGATGGCCGAGTCCTGGCGCTGCAGGTGCGTGGCGACCTGGGTCAGCACGCGTTCGAGAGTGCCGCTGTATTCGGCGGCCCGAACCATGTCGACATAAAGCTGATTGAAGACTTGAGGATGGTGGGCGATGGCCGTGGAGAAGGCCTCTCCGGCCTCAAGGTCCTCGCAGATGTCAGCTAGGGCGAACC
This sequence comes from Candidatus Dormiibacterota bacterium, assembly GCA_036569925.1. GTDB lineage: Bacteria > Chloroflexota > Dormibacteria > Dormibacterales > Dormibacteraceae > Palsa-872. The sequence continues at coordinate 17,362 of DATCPU010000349.1, read as the reverse complement.
GGAACGCTCCCGAGCCGGAGGCGTCGTGAAGGAGCTTGATGGCGTCGGTTATCGGGACGCCCACCCTGATGAACGTGGAGAGTTGGCGCGAGAAAAGAATGAGGTCCGACGTCTTGACTCGGAAGAACGTCGGGAGCTCGCGGTACACCCACCGCCATCCGCTGCTCGCCGGCCGCACGGAAACCACCTTGAAGCCCCGGTCGAGCAGGTTGCGATGGACCGAGGCGGCCGAGTCGCCGGCCGTTACCCGCTCTTCCAGGTTCCCGCGTGGGGAATAGGCTCGATAAGCGAACTTGGCGATGTTGTCCTCCTCCGATCAGATGATGTAGACGCTTCGAAGCACTTCAGAGACCGTCGTCACTCCGGCCGTGATCTTCTGCCAGGCATCGATCCGCAGAGGGACCATCCCGCCGGCTACCGCCGCCGCCATGATTTCCTGGTGGCTCGCCTTGTTCATTATCAGCCGCTTGAGATCGTTCGACATCGTAAGCACCTCGAAGACCCCGAGACGGTCGTAATAGCCGGTCCCGTTGCACCGGCTGCAGCCCTGTCCGTGGTACAGAACCTCTGGGTGAGGCAGGCCTAGCGACTCGCCGAAATCGATATCCTCCTGGGTTGGCGCGTACGCCACCTTGCATCCGTCGCAGGTCTTGCGGACAAGACGCTGAGCGACGATCGCGATCACAGACGAGGCGATGAGAAAGCCTTCGATGCCCATGTCCGTGAACCGCAGCAGGGCACCGACGGCGTCCGTGGCGTGGAGTGAGGAAAGAACGAGGTGGCCGGTCAGAGCCGACTGGACTGCGATCTCGGCGGTCTCGCGGTCGCGGATCTCACCGACCAGGATGATGTCCGGGTCCTGCCGCAAGATCGCACGCAGTCCGTTCGCGAAGCTGATGTCTGCCAGCTTGTTGATCTGACTCTGGTTGATGTTCTCGAACGTGTACTCGACCGGGTCCTCGATCGTCATGATGTTTCGAACCTGCTGATCGAGCTCGTGGATCGACGCGTACAGCGTCGTCGTTTTGCCGCTGCCCGTCGGCCCCGAAACGATCATCATCCCGTAGGGCGAGTGGAGCATTCGGCGATACTCCGCGTACGCGCTGCGTGAGAACCCGAGCTGTGGCAGAGTGATCAGTGACCGGCTGCGGTCGAGCAGCCTCATGACCAGCTTCTCGCCCCAGATCGTCTCGATCGTCGCCACCCTCACGTCGAGCTCGCGGTCGTCCACCTTGACGCTAATCTGGCCGTCCTGCGCGCGGCGCCTCTCCACGATGTTCATGCCCGCCATGATCTTCACGCGCGAGGCCAGCGCGGCTCCTGTAGAGGTGGGCAGATGGGCCATGTCCTGCAGCACCCCGTCGATCCGAAAGCGGACCCGCAGATAGTCCTTCTGAGGCTCGATGTGGATGTCGGAAGCGCGGTCCCGCAGGCCCTGCCTGATCAGGAGGTTGACGATCTCGACGGCCGGCGAGGCCGACGTGACGCTGGCCAGCTCGAGGGTCATCACCCGGTCGAGATGCATGTCCGGCCTCGATTCCTGCAAGGTCCGAGCCGCTTCGACAAGGCGCGGCTGCATGCTGTGGATTCGCGTCAGGTTGGCCAGGATGTCTGACGGCCCAGCAATGTTCGGGACAACCTGCAGCCCGGTGATGAGCCGCAGGTCGTTGAGCAGGTGGACGTCGCTCGGATCGCCCATCGCCACGGTTAGGTGGCCGTTCTCTCGGCGCAGGGGCAGCACGAGATTGTGGCGCGCGAACTCTTCAGGCACGAGTCGCGCGACCTCTGCGTCGACGTCGGTGTGCTTGAGGTCCGCGACAGGTGCATCGAGGTGCACGCTCAGGACCATCGTCAAGTCGTCTTCGGCGACAGCGCCCTGGCTGACCAGAACGCCGCCCAGTTGCAAGAGGGTCGTTCGCTGCACGTCCAGCGCTCGTGCGAGCTGTTCTTGCGTGATCAGTCCGTCATCGAGGAGCACCTGCCCGATCAGGCGCTCTCGGGAGTGGACGCTCGTGCGTGAAATGACGGCTATCTCTGAGGCCACTGGCTCATGTTGGTCGACATGTGGCTTATTAGTAATGGGGAATTGCCCAACCTCATGGCCGTTTGTCCCAACCTGCATGGGCGGCGATCCTGGCGTGCGTGGAACTGGCATGCGGATGGTGCTCTCGACCCGGCGCTGGCCCTTGGTCTAGCGGCTGGTCAGGCCTGTGCGCGCGGCCCACAGCATCGCCTCGGTGCGGCCGTGAAGGTCGAGCTTGCGATAGATCTTGGCGAGATGGTTGCGCACAGTCTTGTTGCTGATGCCCCGACTGGCGGCAATCGTCGATATGGACTCGGCATGGCCGATCATGGCCAGGATCTCGATCTCGGTCGGAGACAGCTGGCTGCCCGATCGTCTCGATTCGCCTGTAGGTTGGTGCGCAAGGCGACTCAGGACCTGCCCCATAAGGCCGGCCCCGATCGCGCGGTGGCCGGAGAGGACGGCCCGCACTCCGACGAGGAACTCCTCGAGGTTCGAGTCCTTGGTGAACAGGCCGGCCGCAGGGGACTGAAGCGCCTCCGTGAGCGCCGGAGCGTCGTCATGATCCCCAAGGAGGATGACCGGGACCGATCGTTGCTCCTCTGCGAGCACCCGGATCAGCTCCAAGCCTGAAAGCGGCTCCGCTCGCACCTCGCAGAAAATGAGGTCTATCTCGCGGTCCCGCATGACCTCGAGCGCCATGTCCGATCGAGGACACGCGGTGACGCGCGCTGAAATCGGAGGCGCGCCCAAAAGGGTGCCGAGCGCGGCGAGGAATAGTGGCTGGCGATCGATGACCAGTGTCTCAATCGGCTGGGCGACATTCGACTCCCGAACCGTCGACCCGTTGATTTGCGCGGGAACCACGACCACAGTCCGAAATGTATTGGCCGCGAACCTTCGAGGTAATGGGATAGATTGACTACGCCCGAGACACAGCAACGTCCGCGAGCGGGACTGGTACGGCATTCGATCGACGTTTGGCAGTCTCCGGCGCAGCCCGCACGTGCCGGCGGCGCGCAAGTTCACAGCGTCCCGTGCCCACACCGGATTGTCTCGACCACAACCGGGACATGCTGTGAGAAACCCCGGGGCAGCGAGACAACTCGGCGACAGCTCGGACCCCAATACCTCGCCGTGCCGACTCGAAGCGCTGGAGAAATACCGAGCGTAGGGTTGGAGCAGCCGCCTGCCGGGCGGCGGTCTAGGCCGCGCATTCTTGGTTCGCGCGTATAGACAGGTTCGTCGCCGGCGCCACCGACTCGGACCCGCTGAAACCCATCTGGGACATTCGCCTCATTGGCGGCGCCATGCCATACGTGAGAGAGTCGCGGCATGGAAGACATGTTTCGGCGCGTCAACGGCCGGTCGCGCTCGTCCGCGGTCGCGAGGGGCAGGCTGTTCTATGGCGTGTTTCTCCCCCTGGGGGTGCTGGCCAACATCGGGATCGGCGTCCTGATCCTGACACGCCCGCGACCCGACGGATGGGTGGGCTGGCTGGAGATCGGCACTGGCGCTTTCTGCTGCGTGATCGCCGGCTGGCTGGCGGCTGCGGCATGGTCGAAGTCCTATTGGAACAACAACATGGCTCGACAGGTTGCGGTTTGGCATCGAATCGCCGACGCCTTCTTCGGCTGGTTGGAAGAGGCGCCCGTACCACCTGATGCCCTGAAGCGTCTCAAGACCTCGTTGGATGAGGTCGTGCCAAACTCAGAGTCGAGGTAGCCGCCCCGGGCGCCAGCCGCGGCTTGGTTTTTCGCGAGCCCCCAGCCGCATGGCACGGATTCATTCCGAAAGGCCTGGGTTTTTCTTTAGGGGCAGCAGAGCAAACGACCACAATCCATTGCTCCCGAGTTCATGTATGTTGTCATCCGCGATGAGCCGTCCACCGGCTCGCGCCAACAAATGTGTGAAAGGGGGGCTTTGAGTTGATCCGCGTCGGCATCGTGGACGACCATCCCGTCTTCCGACTGGGGCTCAGGGCCACGTTTGAGCGGCAGAGGGACATGAAGGTTCTATGGGATCTCCCCAGCGCAGCCAAATTGCTCGAGACGGTTGCCGCCGCCCCCGTGGACGTGGTGCTGATGGACCTCGATCTCGGACCAAGCCAGGACGGCCTGACTGCCACCCGCGTCGTCATGAGGGCTCACCCCGAAATCCGAGTGGTGATCGTCACGGCTTCACTGGACCGCTCGTCGTCGGCCGCTTCGCGTGCGGCGGGCGCCGTTGGCTACCTCGCGAAAGACCTCCCTGTGGCTGAGCTGGTTTCGGCGGTCCGGACGCTTTCAGTCCGTCCGGCGGGCCGTAGAGGTTCTGTCGCTCAGCTGCCCGCGAGTGCCACGACTGGTGGCCGCACATGGTCGGCGATCGGCGGCCTGACCAGGCGAGAGCACGAGGTCCTCGCCGCCCTCAATCGAGGCCATACCAATCGAGAGATCGCCTCGCTGTTCGGCGTGTCCGTCACCACCGTCAACAAGCACGTCCAACAGGTCCTCAAGAAGCTCCACGTGAGGAATCGCGGCCAAGCGGTGGCCCGGATGCACGCGGAGTCGGCGACGCACATGTCCCTGGAAGTGGAAGCCCGCAGTTGACAAGTTCCCGCATGGTCTGGGTCAAGTCGGAGATGAAATGGTCAGTTCTGACCATTGACCAGCCAGTTACGGGTGCGTACGCTCGCTACAGCAAAGAGGGGCCGGGGCAGTTGACCTGGGAGGGGTAGGGGAACCGGGACAGCAGCGTCTGTTGGAATCGGGTCAGTCACGAATCGTCAATCAAAGCGTGGATCGGCACAGGTCGTCCGCCAAGTGAGGGGAGGGAATCAGGGGTGGCTTCGCCGCCAGCGTCTGCCGGTGCCCGTACGCGCACGCGCACGCGGCAATCCGCCGTAGAGGCTGACGTCAGGCGCCTGGTCGCCCGGGAGCTTCACGACAGGGTCGCTCAAACCCTGACAGGCATGCTCATCGACCTCGAAAACTTCAAGACCGAGCAGGTCGATTGGAAGGACGTGCTTCGCCAGCTCGACACCATCCAGGACTCGACGCGCCAGGTCCTCCAAAACTTGCGCGAGCTACTTCACGACCTGCGCGGAGAGGAGGCGGTCAGGGACAGCTTCGTCAGTGCCGTCGGCACCCTGGTCTCGACGTTCGAGGAGAAGACCCGAATCTCAGCCAGGCTGACCGTACTGCCAGGTTGGCCCGAGCTGATCACCCAGCCGGCCTCGGTCAACCTCTACCGGATCATCGAGGAAGCCCTTGCAAACGTGAAGATGCACAGCGGCGCCCACCAGGTGCGGATCGTCCTCCAGCCTGACTCCGACGACGAGCTGTCGGTGCTCATCGGTGACGACGGCCGAGGCCTGGACGTCAATGACATGCCGAGGCACGGTTTCGGGACCGTGGGGATGAAAGAGCGAGCGGTTCTCCTCGGTGGTCAGATCCGATTTGAGAGCCAGGCCGGTGAGGGTACGACGGTTCGTGCGGTCTTTCCTAAGAGCCTTCTCACGGCCAATCAGAGCCGAATGCCAAACACCACATTGGAACCAAAGGAGATCCCAGCATGACAGTCGCAACGAGAGCAGCCAGTGTGCTGATCGCGGACGATCAGACTCTTTTCCGGGCAGGTTTGGCCCGACTTCTAAACGAGGATTCGCGCGTCGAGGTGGTCGGCCAAGCGATCGACGGCCAGGATGCCGTCAAGCAGGCGGCCAAGTTAAAGCCTGATGTGGTCCTGATGGACCTGAAGATGCCCGGGGTCGACGGGATCGAGGCGACGCGGCAGATCACCGAGGCCGACCCGAGCATCAAGGTGCTGATCCTGACCACGTTCGAGACCGACAGCAACGTGATCCAGGCGCTCAAGGCAGGCGCGAGTGGCTATGTGCTCAAGGATTCGTCCGCGGATGCCATTACGAGCAGCATCGTCGCCGTGGTTTCGGGCGAGCGCGTCATGGCGGGTGCGGTGGCCAACCGGGTGTTGGAGATGCTCACCGGCACCACCACCCCGAAGCAGTTCTACGACGGCCTGACCAACCGGGAGATCGAGATCCTGAAGCTACTTGCCAACGGGATGGCGAATAAGCAGATCGCGTACCGGCTGTCGATAAGTGAGAAAACGGTTCGTAACCACGTGAGCAACACATACGAAAAGCTTGGGATCTACGATCGCTCGCAGGCCGTGCTTTACGCGGTCAGGAAGGGACTCGTCGAGGTCTGATCTGGATCAGGTTCTACCGCCTCGTTCGGCGGTAGACCACGTGATACCGTCGGCCGTCCCGATTCCCTTGGAGCGTGCGAGTGTCCCGGGTGCACGGGTGGTCCCGCGGGTGCGGAGCAGGCCTTGGGACAGCGGTCCTAGGGCAGGTCTCCTAGCGGACCGAATCGTTCGGATAACGCCCATTTCGTTCGCGCAACGGTGCCCATACGCTTGGCGAACAGTGGCTGGGACAGAGCAGCAACCGCGCGCGGGGCACAACGGAGCGGGAGGGCACAACGGTGCTGGTTCGTCGCCGGCGTCGACGAACGTCGCGACTGCAGCTGAACGCTCCGACCCAGATCTCGAGCGGCTGGACTGGGACCAGGAGACGACGCGAAAGGCGCAGGCCTACCCGCCTGTCAGGGTCGGGGTTGTAGGTTACGGCTATTGGGGCCCAAACCTGGTCCGGAACTTCGCCGAGTTTCCCGGCTCAGAGGTGGTCGCCATCGCGGACATGCGCCTCGACCGCCTCGATCCGGTCCGGCGCCGGTATCCCGGGATCACCACCACGACAGACCACAGGGACCTGCTCAACGATCCAGAGATCGACGCGATAGTGATCGTGACCCCGATCTCGACGCATTTCGACCTCGCCATGGCTGCTTTGAAAGCTGGCAAGCATGTGCTGGTCGAAAAAACACTCACCGCCACCTCGGACCAGACCCTGCGCCTGATTGAAGAGGCAGAGCGCCGCCATCGCGTGCTGATGGTCGATCACACCTTCGTTTACACGGGCGCCGTGCAGAAGATCAAAGAGGTCGTAAGCGCGGGTCGGCTTGGCAGCATCTACTACTACGATTCCGTCCGCGTGAACCTGGGACTTTTCCAGCACGACGTGGACGTGCTCTGGGACCTGGCCGTCCACGACCTTTCGATCATGGACCACGTCCTGGGAGAGCTGCCTTGCGCCGTGGCCGCGACCGGGATCGCAAGCGTTCCCGGCCGCCCGATAAACACCGCCTATCTCACCTGCTTTTTCGAGAGCAACCTGATCGCCCATTTCCACGTCAATTGGCTCGCGCCGGTCAAGGTGCGCCGAACGCTGATCGGCGGCAACGCCCAGATGATCGTCTACGACGACCTTGAGCCCAGCGAGAAGATCAAGATCTACGACCGCGGCATCACTGTCGACAAGTCATCAGAGGGCATGTACGAGCTGATGGTCGGCTATCGGGTCGGGGATATGTGGGCTCCCCAGGTCAGCCTGGCGGAAGCGCTCCGGGTGGAAACGCAGCATTTCGTCGATTGCATCAACAAGGGGACCCGGCCGCTGACTGATGGCCATGCCGGGCTGCGCGTGGTCCGAATCCTGGAAGCTGCGACGGAATCCCTAGCACGACGCGGCGAGCCGGTCGGGATCGAATGGGCCGGCACGAACGCGTAGTCCCACTGGTCGACCTCAGGGCCCAATACGCAAGCATCCATGAGGAGCTTGAGCCCGAGGTTCTCCGTGTCCTGCGCTCCGGAAGTTATGTCCAGGGCGAAGAAGGGCGCCTTTTCGAGCGGGAGTTCGCCTCGTACTGCGGCGCCCGCCACGCGATAGCCGTCAATACCGGAACGAGCGCCCTCCACCTGGCGCTGCTGGCCGCGGGCGTCGGTCCGGGCGACGAGGTGATCACCGTCGCTCACACATTCGTCGCGACGGTCGCCGCCATCCTCTACACAGGGGCAACCCCCGTCCTGGTCGACATCGATGATGAAACCTTCGCCATCGACGTGAGCCAGATCGAGGCTGCGGTATCACCGCGAACGAAGGCCATCGTGCCGGTTCACATTTACGGTCAGCCCGCGGACCTGGATCCTATCCTAGACATTGCGCGCCGGCGTGGATTGACGGTGATCGAAGACGCCGCCCAGGCCCACGGCGCGCGGTACAAGGGGCGGCCAGTCGGCAGCATCGCCGACCTCACGTGCTTCAGCTTCTACCCGAGCAAGAACCTCGGAGCGAACGGCGAAGGCGGAGCGGTCACCACCAACCGGCCGGAGTACGACCGCACCCTTCGGATGCTGCGGGACTGGGGGGCCGAGCAGAAGTACCACCACAAGCTGAAGGGGTACAACTACCGACTCGATGAGATCCAGTCCGCGATTCTCAGGGTCAAGCTCCGCCACCTTGATATCTGGAATCAAGCCCGGCGCGATCACGCGGCCGCGTACACGACGGCGCTTGCGGATTCCGAGGTGGTGATCCCTCATGAGATGCCGTGGGCGTACCACGTCTACTACGCGTACGTCGTCAGGAGCGGGATGCGGGATGAGCTGCAGCGCTGGTTGAAGGCGGAGCGAGGCGTGGAGACGGGCATTCACTACCCAGTCCCGGTTCATCTTCAGGAGGCATACTCGGATCTCGGTTACCGCCTGGGAGACTTTCCGCATGCGGAGCGGGCAGCCCAGGAGGTGCTGTCGTTGCCCATGTACGCAGAGCTCGAATCCGGCCAGCGTGAGCGGACGATAGCGGCGCTTCTCGACCACGGCAGGCGCTCCATGGCCGCAACCGACGTCCTGGTCGAGGTCGAACGGCGGCCGGCGTGATAGTCCACGACGATGAAAGGTCGCGCGTGGTGCACGCAACCTCAGCGCCGATGACCGCGAGAGGCAGCCATAGACGGACGCCAGACGGGATCGAACGCATCGTTCTGATCGTGCAGTCGACCAGCCTCGGGGGCATGGAGACTCATTGCGTCGATTTGGCAGCCGAGCTTTTGAGGCGACGGCTGAGCGTGATGGGGATCATCCCCGAGGCGGCCGCCCACGACGAGCTGGCTGAGCGCTTTCTGGCCGTGGGCGCCCAGGTGCGACGACTCGACACTGACGCGAGACGGGGCCGCGTGGCTCAGGCCCGTAACTGGCTGCGACTGGCCGGCATCCTCCTTCGCTGGCGTCCGCACGTGGTCCACCTTCACACCGGCGGCGCCACGGGTGGGCTCGGGGCGATGCTTGCTGCGCGCCTGCTGACGATCCGAGCGGCGGTGGTCACCGAGCATGATGTCCCGACCGAGGCACCGGGGCACAGGCAGCGCGCCTCACGCATTGTGATGGACCACTGCGCAGATGCGATCGTCGCGGTTTCCCGGCGCAATGCACGCGTGCGAATCGAGAGGATTCCTCCGCCAAGGGGCAGGATCGTCGCGATCCTAAACGGCGCCCCCACCGTTGACGTCTCGCCCGAGACTCGCCTGCAGAATCGCCAACGGCTCCGTGCTCAGCTGAACGTCGGCCAGGACGACCTCGTGATCGGGAGCCTGGTCAGGCTCGCGGATGGAAAAGGACTACACGACCTTGTGCGCGCCTTCGCCTTGGCACGCCGGGGCGGCGGCACGACACTGGTTTTGGTCGGCGACGGACCGCTAAGGTCCGAGCTTGGAGCCCTTGCAGACGAGCTGGGCATCGGCGCCAACGTCCGATTCGCAGGCCACCAGGTGAAAGCCGCTCCCTTCCTGGACGCCATGGACGTCTTCGCGCTGGCGGTGCCGGTGGGCTCAATGTCGATGGCGCTCCTCGAAGCCATGGCGCGCGGGCTCCCGTCGGTGATCACCTACTGCGGGCCGGAAGAGCCGGTGATCAATAACCAGACTGGGCTTTGCGCTCCCCCTTCGGATCACGCCGGCCTGGCCCGGGTACTTGCCCGAATCTGCGATGACCCCGACCTTCGCGCTCGGTTGGGCCGGGCGGCGGCCGCTCATGTGACAGTGCATTTCTCGGTCGGGCGGGTCGCCGATGACATGCTCGAGCTTTACAGCGTTTGCAGATCAGGGCTGCTGCCACCCCGGTTGCTCGCAGATCGCCAGCCGGTCGCGGCGCCCAGGGGGCTGCCGGAACCGCGGGAACCAGCCGGGGAGCTGCGTTGATCGGCATCACAAGCCCGATCAAGGCGGTCGCCAGGAAGGCGGGAATCAGGCGAGCAGGCCTCGCCGCGTTTCGCACACAGGCCGAGCGGAGCGTGCTCGCTGCAACCGGTCGCCGTGGCGTATCAACAGTAGGTCGCATACTCTGCTACCACTCTGTCGGCACGCCGGAATGGGGCGTCAACGATGTCAGCCCGAGCCGATTCCGCGCCCATCTCGAGATCGCCATGCGGTTGGGCTACACCTTCGTTCCGGCTTCGGCCGTAGCCGAGGGCAAAGGCTCCCCCAACGACATCGCCATCACCTTCGACGACGGGCTTGTGAGCGTCGCGAAAGTGGCGGCGCCGATCCTGAAGGAGTACCGCATCCCTTGGACACTGTTCGTGGTCGCCGGCTGGACGGACGGTCAACATGGCTTCGGGGACGGCGTGATCATGGATTGGTCCGAAGTCGAGCACCTGGCTGCCCGCGGGGTAGAAATCGGCAGTCACTCCCTGAGCCATCCCGACTTCGGATCCTTGACTGCGTCTGCGGCGCGGCAGGAGCTTGTTGAATCGCGCCGTCTGATCGAGGCTCGAACGGGCATCCGCACGGGTGCGTTCGCGATTCCGTTGGGGCAGTCGAGAAACTGGTCCCCCGCGGCGCGGGCAGCGGCCGAAGAAGCGGGATACAAGCTGGTGTATTCGCAATCTGTGCTCAGCCGCCCGCCCGGGACAGTCCCTCGAACGTTCATCACACGGGGTGACGATCACCGACTGTTCAGAGCTGCTCTCGAGGGCGCGTTCGACGGCTGGGAGGAACGGCTGTGACGGACGTCGGAGCGCTGCGTTTGGTCTCGGTCGTCGTTCCGACTCGCAACCGCGACGCCTTGTTGCGGCAATCCCTCGCCAGCGTGCAGGCGAATCGCTGCACCGGCCTGGACATCGACCTGATCGTCGTGGACAACGGCATGGGAGAGGAGACCAGCGCCATCGCGGCTCAGGCGGGGGCCCGGTACGTCCGATGTCCCAGCGCCGGCGCTGCCGCGGCCCGCAATCATGGCATGCGGCTGGCGCGTGGTGACTACGTCGCATTTCTCGACGATGACGACGTATGGACGCCGGCTCATCTCATCGCGCAAGCGAGCTGGCTCGACCAGCACCCGGACTTCGGGGCCGTCCTTGGGCAGGTTTGCAACGTCGACCCCGAACTTGGGGGCGTGGGGCAACCATGGCCGGAAGCGCTGCCGGCGAACGGCTCGGTCTTTGGCGCGCTCCTACGCATCCAACCGCAGGTCGGCGCGACGTTGGTCAGGAAGTCGGCGCTCGAAACGATCGGGCCGTTCGACGAGAGGTTGATCAGCGATGAGGACTGGGATTGGCACCTGCGCCTGGCACTCTCCGAACGCGTCGGGTTCGTACCCGTCCTGTGCGCTCTGTTTCGTGCCCGCCCGATCGGAGCAGACGACGAGCTGCAGTGGGAGCGCTTCCCATTTCTGCGTGAGGTCTACTGGAGAAATGTGCGGCGAGGCGGAAAGCTCGCTCCATCGCTGCCATGGGTGCTCCGCACCTATCTGCATCACCTGGGCGCGTGGCACGGCGGATTCTTGAGCAGCGCGAAAGCGCATGCCCGAAATGGCCGGACGTCCACCGCTCAGAGGGTCCTCGGTTATGCCGCACGGGTCTCTCCGCTGCATTTCTTCTGGTCGCTCATCAGCGACTCAGAGGCCAGGCGTACGGCAACCGCGGCCTTGCTGCCGTCAACCATGAGGACGCAGCCCGAAACTTTGGACGCACGCGGACTCCAAGGAGGCTCACATGACTGACGTCGACACCTCTCCGCCGACGATCGAGCACTCGAGCCCGTATGCGCAGATGCACCTGTCTGCCGGGGTGTCACGCCACTACGACCAGGTCATGTATGCCGCCGACAGCTACGACAGCTTGATCTGGACCTTGGAACGCCCGTTCTTGCGTGCGGTAGCCGCGTCACTGGCCACGCCGGCTGGTGGCCTGCGGGTCCTCGATTTCGCGTGCGGTACCGGGCGGATCATCAGCGCCCTCGAGGACCTCGCAGGCGCAAGCCTAGGCGTTGATATATCCCCGGACATGCTGTCGGCCGCGAGTGCGAAGGCCCGGCACTCCGAGCTTCGCGCCGGCGATATCCTCGCCCACCCAGAGCTGGCGCCAGGGCCGTATGACCTGATCACCGCGATCCGTTTCTTTCTGAATACCGAGGACGAGATGCGCCGGCGGGTCATGCCGGCATTGCGCGCACTGCTCGCCGGGCCTGATAGCCGCCTGGTGTTCAACATCCACATGAATACGCTCAACCTGCTTCCTAATCAGCTGTACAGGTCGCTGCACGGATGGCCGTCGTACAGATCGATGACCGTGTGGCAGGCGCGGCGACTCGCACGTGACGCCGGGCTCGAGGTACTCGAGCTACACGGTTTCGGCCTCGTGCCCGAGCGCCTGTACCGTGGTCGTCTGGCCCGAATCGCCGGCTGGGTGGACCGAAAGTCAGCGGGCCGGTCTCCGGTCGGCTGGATGTGCCGCGACCTGGTGTTCGTCTGCCGATTGGCGCGAGGGTAGCTCGCGTGGCGGCTCGCGGCGAAACTCGTCGCACGGCGAAGATACTTCTGATTCTCGACAAATGTGGCCCAGGCGAGGCCATCCGCGTCGCCCCGATGATCGCCGCCGTCAGGGCCGCTTATCCCTCGTCCCAGATCAACCTTCTCGTCGGTGAGCAGGCGCACCCGCTCTTCGTCCACGACAGTCGAATCGACAGGGTCGTGTCCAGTCCCCTGTACGGCCGCCGCCGCCGAAGCCTGCCTCAGATCCGAGCCTTGTTGACTGCGGGCGCCCTGACGATGCGGCTCGGGATCCGGTACGACATGGTCATCACCTTTCTATGGGGAAGCACTTGGCTGAACCTCATCGCCTGGCTCGTCGGGCGCGGTCGGCGAATCGGCTACCCGCATCGATTCGGGGGCTTCATGACGAGCCGGCTGAGAACCTACGGCAAGCATGGCGACATCGCTGCGAACCTGCTGGTGCTGGGGGCCGCCGGCGTGCCACCTCCCGAAGCACGCGTTCCAGCGCTGGCGGTTGAGGAAGCCGATTTTGCCGCTGCGTCACGCCTGCTCGTGGACGGTGGCCGGCGCCCGCATCGCCCGTTGGTCGTCATGCATACCGGTTCGGACTGGGCCTGCCAGCAGTGGCTGCCCGAGCGCTGGGCGGCCCTGGCGGATCGGGTCGTCGAGCAGCACGATGCCGATATCGTCTTCACGGGCTTGGATAGCGAGGCGGGTTACGTCGAGCAGATCCGCTCCAAAATGATCTCTGCATCGATCTCGCTGGCGGGCGAGACAAGCCTGCCGGAGCTGGCGGCCGTCATGTCGCTCGCTAGCTTCTGTGTAAGCGTCGACAGCGCCGGTCACGACATGGCGCAGGCGCTGGGTGTGCCAACTGCGGTGCTCGCCGGGCCCACTAAGCCGGAGGCCCAAACCGGCCACCCTCTGCGAATCGTCAACCGCACCTCGAATGAGCTCCAGCGAACGATCCTCGAGTGCCAGGGACGGTTTCCTCTTGGTTTCTGCCACGACTATTCGTGCCCATTGGCTGGTTTGAAGCACATCAGCGTGGACATGGCAGCCCGAGCGATCGCGCTATGATCCGCCGCCCGGCCGCCGTCTCGGCAGTCGTTATGGCACTCTTCGTCTTCAGTCTGTCGGGCAGTCCTGCCCACGCGATGAGACTGACGCCGGACGTTACGGGTCAATGGGCACCCACGATCGACTGGCCGATCATCTCGGTGCACGCGATGCTCACGTACACCGGAAAGATCCTGACCATGCAGGGTGACTTCAGCAGCGGCGGCACCCAGTACGTTTACAACCCCGCCGACGGCACCAACGTCAACGTTCCCAACGCGGCCAGCGACCTTTTTTGTGCAGGCCAGGCGGTGCTTCCTGATGGGAGGATCGTCGTCATCGGAGGTACGAGCACAAGCGGCGGCCTTGGCACGACCAACGTCAACGCATTCAACCCCGCGACGCAGGGATGGGACGTTCTGGCGCGGATGAACCACGCGCGCTGGTACGCGACCGGAACCACGCTTGGCGATGGCCGCGTGCTCGCCACCTCCGGTTACAACGCCGCGTCTGGGGACCTGGTGACGATTCCGGAGGTCTACTCACCGGCGACCAACAGCTGGACCGATCTGCCCGGCGCCACCAACTCGATACCGATTTACCCGTTCATGTACCAGCTGCCTGACGGCCGGGTCCTCCACGCCGGCGCCTCCGAGGTGGCGACGTCGACCGAGGTGCTCGACCTGACCAGCCAGACCTGGACGACTATCGACGCCCGCATCATCGATGGTGCGAGCATCGTCAACTACGCCCCCGGCAAGTTCATGAAGGCGGGGTCGGCGGCCGACTCCGGAAACTCCGGACCTTCAAGCAACACCGCCTACACGCTGGATATGAACCAGGCCAACCCGAGCTGGGAGCCGACTGCTCCGATGCAGTACGCGCGCAGCTTCGTCAACTTGACCTCGCTCCCGGATGGGACGGTGCTGGCGACCGGTGGCGAGACCGACAAGTCCGGCTACATCGACAGTAACGCGGTGCTGCCGGCCGAGCTCTGGAACCCGGCGAGCGGGACGTGGTCGACGCTTGCCTGGATGACCGTTCCGCGGCTGTACCATTCCGACGCGATTCTGCTTCCCGACGGCCGGGTGTGGGTTGGCGGCAGTGGCGGCGACTCTGGCGTCACCGACCAGAAGAGCTCGCAGATCTTCTCTCCGCCCTACCTGTTCAAGGGGGCGCGGCCGGCAATCACCTCGGTCCCGAGCACTGTGCACTACAACGCGCCTGTCTTCGTGCAGACGCCGGATGCTGCGGGCATCGCTCGTGTATCGCTGATTCGGACCGGCTCGGACACCCACTCCTTTGACCAGAACACCCGCATGCTCCCCCTTGCCTTCACCCAGACCTCGGGCGGCATCAGCGTCCAGACGCCGCTAAACAGCAACTACGCACCCCCCGGCTACTACATGCTCTTCATCGTCAACAGCCTCGGCGTGCCATCGATCGCCTCAATGGTCAACCTCAGCGGTAGTGCCGTCGTCAGCGGTCGCCAGGCTTCAACACAAAGCCCGCCCGTCACGCCTAGAGGTCGTGGCCCAGCCAACCAGTCCCCAAAGACGGCGCCCCCGTCTCCCCGAATCGGGCGTGGCTTCCCGACCATCGGCATTCGGCGCAGGATCGGCTGGGTCTTTTGAACTGGTGACCCCGGGCGTTACCTTCCCGGTCCGCGCTGTCTAAAGTTGGATCTGGATCGCGGCGTGCCTGTCGTCATCGACCCGACCACGCTTACACAGATCACGGCTTCTTAGCCCGGTCGCTCGGCCAAGGGCCGACGACTCGAGCAGGAGTTCCGGCGACCAGCGTTGCGGCGGGCACGTCACGCGTGACCGTGGCGCCCGCGGCAACCATCGCGCCCTCACCGATCTTGACCCCGCACACGACCGTAGCGCCCGCTCCGATGCTGGCTCTTTTGCGAACGATCGTGGGTGAGACGGTCCATTCCTCCGCACTTAAGAGCTCACCCTGGTCGTCCGTGGCCCGAGGGTGCAGATCGTTCGTGAAACAGACATGCGGGCCAATGAAAGCGCCGTCTTCTATGGTGACGCCGGTCGGAACGAACACGAAGGCTTCGATTTTCACATTTCGGCCGATGACAACGCCCTTCTGGATCTCGACGAAGCTTGCGATCTTGCTGCCTTCGCCGATCTCGCACCCGTAGAGGTTGACGAGCTCCGGGTGATGAATGGTAACCCCTGGCCCCAACGAGACATCCGGCGCGATCAAAGTGCCGCCAAGTCCAACAGCCTATCCACGCTCTGTTCGGCAGTACGAGGGTGCGGCGTGCCCTGGCTCTGATTGATGAAAGCCTCGCTCAGCCAAGTGCTGGGGATTCGCGGTGTAGACCCTGGTTTTTAGATCGATCGGGAAGCGAAGGGAACTCACTGCTCCGATCCAGGGATACAACAGCTCGCAGTAGCCGAGGTACATTGGTTTGAAGCTTCGCCATTTCAGCAGCCCCGCGCCTATGCGGCGCACGCCGAGCTGCCAGATCCAGATCGCGAACAGAATTACTGCATATGCATCCCCACAGCGGAGGTGCTTGGTAAAAACCGCGCCGACGCCGACGCCGTAAGCGCGCTCACGCTTGCGTCGGGCCGTCCAGTCGCGCCAGTCCTTGTGGTAGGACACGGCGGAACCGGTGTAAACCAGGCGGCCGCCGGCAACGAGGAGCCGGTAGGCGCTGTCGAGGTCCTCGGCCGCGCACAGCGTTGCACCGGGACCGAGATGTACGTCGAAACCACCGATACCGACCAGCGCCGTCCGGCGCAGGGCCCTGCTTGCGCCGTGTCCGACATACCACGGCGGGACTCGGGCCTCGAACACCTCGCGGCTTCTCGATTCCTTAAATACGATCTCAGTGCCGTTCCGGGTCGTGAAGCCGGGAGGAACGATCCTCCCGTAAACGCCTACCACACGTGGGTCTGCAAATTCGCTCAGCAGCGCGTCCAGCCAACCCGGCTCGACGACGCAGTCATCATCTGCAAAGGCGATGACGTCAGCGTTGGTCAGCTCGACAGCCAGGTTCCTCGCCTCCGACACGCCGACGCTGTCGGAATGGATGATCGTGATGCGGCTGTCACCATTGGCCACCGCCTGAGCCGAAGGTCGGGTTTCGTCATCAGGGCTCTGGTCGATGATCAAGATTTGGATGTCGTGCCTGTCCAGCGCCATTACGGACCGCAAACAGTGTTCGATCATCGAGCCGCGACTCCGTGTGGGGATGACAACGGCCACGCTCAGCCGACCCGGGTTGAGTTCAGTGCTGTCCGGCGCTACGTCAGCGACCGGCTGCGAGCCCGCACTTCTGACTTCATGAGCGGTCGGCGTGTCGATTTCAGCCCACCAACTCGCGTTGGACGCCGATACTCCTTTGCGCGCCGTGGGTCGCACCGGCACTGATGAGGGACTCGACGACAAGCTGCTGCTCGTCATCTGTCAATCCTGGGTAGAGGGGAAGGAGCAGAGTCTCCGCCGAGCATCTCTCCGTGACGGGCAACCGGACACCTGGACACATACTCATGTAGAAGGGCTCGAGGTGGATGGCCATCACGCCCCGGCGGGTCGCGATGCCACGATCGGCCATCTCGGTCATGATCGCCTCTCTCGGCT
>DATCPU010000348.1:0-6429 GCA_036569925.1 Candidatus Dormiibacterota bacterium | reverse complement strand
GTAGGTGCAGTGGCCGCAGCCCACTATCGGGTTGACAGCCACGCGCTTGCCGAGCCACGAGGGGTCAACGGAGTCCCCCACCTCGATGACGGTTCCGGCGAACTCATGGCCCATCACCAGCGGCGGCACGCGGTTGGACATCATGCCCAGGTAGCCCTCGACCTCCGACCCGCAGATGCCGGTCGCCTCGCAATGGACCAGGGCCTCGCCGGATTGGGGCCGTGGGTCCGGGACCTCGTCCACCGTCATCCAGCTTGCACCGCGCCAGGTCAGGGCTTTCATGACGCCCTTCATGATGCCCGGCGCCAATGCTGAACGGTTACTTTTGGCCCGCTTGGGGTTAGCCTACTGGCGCTCCCACATGGCAAACAAAAAGAACGAGAAGTCAAAGCCCGCAACGCGTCCGGGGTCGCCGAAGCAGCTCGAGAAGAAGAAGTATGAGAAGGAGCTTCGACGGCTCCAGGTCGAGCTCGTGCAGCTCGAAGAGTGGATCCGCCACCACAACCTGCGCGTCGTCGTGGTGTTCGAAGGTCGGGACACTGCCGGGAAGGGCGGCGTCATCAAACGGATGACCGCGTTGCTGAACCCGCGGTATTGCCGCGTCGTGGCTCTTACCGCACCGAATGAACGAGAGAAGACGCAGTGGTATTTCCAGCGGTATGTGGAACACCTGCCATCGGCGGGCGAGATGGTCCTTTTCGACCGGAGCTGGTACAACCGCGCGGGCGTCGAACGCGTCATGGGCTTTTGCACCGACGAGGAATACAAGGAGTTCAAGCGTGCGTGCCCCGAGTTCGAGCAGATGCTCGTGAGGTCGGGAATCATCCTGATCAAGTACTGGCTGTCCGTGAGCGACGACGAGCAGGAGCGCAGGTTCAGGGCGCGAATCAAAGATCCCAGCAAGCGATGGAAGCTCAGCCCGATGGACCTGCAAGCTCGCGCTCGCTGGGTCGACTACTCCGAGGCCAAAGACAAGATGTTCAAGTTCAGCGACATCAAAGGGGCGCGATGGCACGTGGTTGAGACCGACAACAAGCGCGCGGCGCACCTTAACCTCATCACGCACTTCCTGAAGCAGATCCCATACAGCGACGTGCCGCAGGAAAAGGCGTTCAAGCTGCCGCCCCGCCAGAAGCGCCAGTACAGCCGGCCCCCGAAGACCACGATGAAGATGGTGCCGACCCGTTACGAAGTCGTTTAAGGACCTCAGGATTCCTTGAGGATGCGACCGACAGCGTCGAGGTAGCGCGAATCGCCGGTTCGTTGACGTGCGATCCAGTACTCCGCCCCCCAAAAGATGTAGGCGTCCAGCTCAAATCCGGCTTCGCCAGCCCAGCCGATGCAGCGGTTGTAGTTCTCGATGACCAGCTCGGGCGTGCAGCTGTACATCGAACGGCCTGGCGGGCTCGGTGGCACCGTCACCGCCTCCCACGGCTCGGCCTGCCCTTCGGTGATCATCAATCGCTTGCCCTGGCTGCGCGCCCAGGCGAACAGCTCTCGGCGCCTTCGCTGATTTCCCGCGACGGCCTCGCCCTGGAGGTAGACCGTGGTCGGGCCCACTTTCATAAGAGCGTGCCGCGGGTAGTAGTCGATGCCCACAATGTCGGCCAGCCGCTGGGCCACCGCCAACGAATCGCCCTGGTCTCTGGTGCTCCACCACTGCTGGAGCCGCACCGGCGTCGACGTCGGCAGAAAGCCGTTCATCACGATCGGCCTTGTGGGGTCGGCCATCCTGACTGCATCGACCTCCGCTTTGACGAAGTCGGCGGACAGGCGCCAAGAATGCTCAACGCCAAGTGGGTCGACGGCCTCGTGCTCGATCTGCCAGGCGACGACCGCGGTCCTGCTCCTGTAACGATCAATGATTCGCGTGACAAAGGCCAGCGCCGCGGCGAGGAGGGCCTGGTGCGTTTCCGGCCGCACGAGAATGCCTTCTCTCAAAGGCGCTTCGAGGTGATGGGCCGGGACGAAGAACTCGGGGTAGCCGAAAGTTTTCAACGGTCCCACACAAAGGACGATCCGTTTGCCGGCGGTCTCGGCGGCATCGACCTGCCAGTCGAGCTCGCTCGGATCGAACTCGCCAGCCGAGCGCTCGATGCGATTCCAGTAGGCGCCCAACCGGATGAGCGTGAAAGAGTAGGCAAGGACCTGATCCAAAGTCGTCCTCGCATCCAGGCCCAGCGCATCGACTTGGGGGGGTCGAAAGCTCACACCAAGCTGAGTGTGGTGCCGGGCCGCAACCGCCACATCGCGCCAACGATCGGTCGACGGGCGGGCGGCTCGCCGCAGGCGTATCTCGGAGACGATCGGAACCGTAAGTTGACTGGCCAGAGCAGCCATCCTAGCCGGGCGCAATACTCTGTCCGGTGGGCGACTGCTGCACGCCGAAGGGTTATCGGCAGATGTTCAGTGAACGAGGCGCGCGGGCGCAGGCGCGCGATTACCGCCGCCATGGCCTGGATGCCACCGCGCGCCGGATCGTCGACCTGTTGAAAGAGCGTGGCGTTCAGGGGTTGACGTTGTTGGAGATCGGGGGCGGCATCGGCGCGATCCAGATCGAGCTCCTGAAGGCGGGCGCGGCGCGCGCTGTCAGCGTGGAGCTCACCCCCACCTACGAGGTGGCCGCCGTCGAGCTCCTACGCGAGGCCGGCCTGGAGGATCGAGTCCAGCGCAGGGTCATGGACTTCGTCGATGCCGGCGAGCAGGTCGCCGCGGCCGATATCGTCGTGATGAACCGCGTTGTTTGCTGCTACCCAGATCTGCCTCGCCTCGAAGGTGCGGCAGCGGAGCACGCGCTGGGCACGCTGGTCCTGAGCTTTCCCAAGGAGCGATGGTGGACGAGCGTGCTGGTCTGGATGGCGAACGCCGGCTTGGCCCTAACGCGCCGCCAGTTCCGCCTCTTCCTGCACCCGGTTGAGCAGATCTGGGCGACCGCGGAGTCGCATGGCCTGGAGCGGTCCGTCAGCCGCCCGGGAGTGTTGTGGGAGATCGCCGCGATGCAGCGGTCTGCACCAGGTCCGGCTCCCGTCTAGCTCCCTTCGTGGGCAAGAATCGACCTGCCCCCGGCGTCGTCCCCCTACAGATGCTGAAACGTTCCGGAAGAGCGATCGGGGTCACGTTGGCGCTCGTCGCTGCGCTCATGCCATCGGGTCATGCCGGCCCAGTCGCGGCGGCTGTGGTTCCGAACACCACTTGCCACGTATTCCCTGCCGACAACGTCTGGAACACAGACATTTCGAGGCTGCCTGTCAACTCGCACAGCGCAGCCTGGCTGTCGTCGGCACAGGCGTCGACGCACAACCTGCACCCCGATTTCGGCGGGCCGCCGTACGGGATCCCGTTCAACGTGGTCCACACCAGTCATGCGACCGCCAAGTTCACCTTCCTGTACTGGGATGAGAGTGATCCGGTCGTGGCCACCCCCCAGCCCCAGGGCCCGTACCCATACGGCAGCGACCTCGCCGTCGAAGGCCCTAGCGACAGCCATCTGCTGACCATCGACCAGGACACCTGCAAGCTCTATGAAACCGGCGGGACCGACTACAACGGCGCCAAGACGGCCTGGTCAGGGGCCATCTTCGACCTGGGCTCCAACCAGCTTCGGCCTGCCGGCTGGACCTCGGCCGATGCCGCCGGCCTGCCCATCTTCCCGGGCCTGGTCCGGCTCGATGAGGTCCAGGCGGGGTTGATCGCCCACGCCATCCGATTCACGGTCCAGCAAAGCGACACGAGCTACCTGTGGCCCGCGCGACACCAGGCGGGCACGGCGAGCAATCCGAACCTGCCACCGATGGGAGCGCGCTTTCGCCTCAAGGCGAGCTTTTCGATTTCAGGGTTTGGGCACGAGGCGCAGGTCGTACTGACGGCGATGAAGCAATACGGCCTGATCGTGGCCGACAACGGATCCAACTGGTACTTCCAGGGCACGATGGACGCGGGCTGGAATGCGGGGCCATACCCGGCCATGATCAGCCAGCTCAAGACGATTCCCGCCAGCGCGTTCGAAGCGGTCGATGAGGCGGCGCTCATGGTGAGTCCAAACTCGGGCCAGGCATTTATCCCGGCTCGCGCACCGGCCGCACTTTCGAGCCCCGCGCCCACCCCCGGCCGCGGCGCGGCCAACCCCGCTAACCCCGGACTGGGAGGTCAGCGCCGGCCGCAGGCGCTCGGCCGGTGGGTCTTCAGGCCGGTTTAGCAGCTCCGGTTCGGTCTGGCTCATAGCGCAGGAAAACGACGCCTGAGCTGAAGGTCCTGGTTTCGAGCCAGGCCGCAGCGCCCGATGGCTGCGGCCACCTACCCTTAGTCGTCGTGAGCACTGCGCCAATCGGCATCTTCGACTCGGGCGTGGGCGGCCTGTCGGTGCTTCGAGACATCCGCGCGGCGCTGCCTGACGAATCCATCGATTACGTCGCCGACTCGGCCAACGCGCCCTGGGGCGACAAGCCGGCGGAGTACATCCGAGTGCGAGGCCTCGAGATTGCCGGGTTCCTCGTCGGGCAGGGAGTCAAGGCGATCGTGATCGGCTCGAACACAGGGACCGCCGGGTCCGCGGAGGCCCTTCGGGCCACGCTGACCATGCCGGTCATCGCGATCGAGCCGGGCATCAAGCCCGCGGCCGCGGCGACGAGGTCCGGGGTGGTGGGCGCGATCGTCACGACCACGATGGGCGCCTCTGACCGGATGGCCTCGCTGCTCGACCGCTTCGGCAGAAACGTGCGCGTGATCAGCGTGCCCGTGCCAGGGCTGGTCGAGCACGTCGAGGCCGCCGATATCGACAGCCCTGCGCTGCGACGGCTCGTCGAGGGCTACGTGCAACCCTTGCTGGACCAGGGTGCAGACACATTGGTGCTTGGCTCGACTCACTACGTTTTCCTGCGACAGCTGATTGCCGACATCGCCGGCGATGGCGTGACCATTGTCGACACCGGCGCTGCAGTGGCGCGCCAGCTCGCGCACGTGCTTTCGGAGCGCGGCATTGCGGCACCGCACGGCAGCACAGCTGCGGAGCGTTTCTGGACGAGCGGTGAACCCGCGGAGTCATCGCGGGTGATGTCGGCTCTGCTCGGACGGAAGGTCGGCGTCAAGAAGCTGCCCGTTTAGCGCGCCGATAATACCGACGCAGATGAAGGGCCAGGTCGCCGTAGTTACGGGAGCGGGCAGCGAAGCGGGAATCGGTTTTGCGATCGCGCGCCGCCTTCATTCCGCAGGTTTCAAGGTCGCGATCACGTCAACCACAGATCGCATCCACGATCGCGCCCGCCAGCTGGACGCGAGCGGGGAGAACGTCCTCGCTTTTGTCGCGGACCTCACCGACGAGAAGGCGGTGCAAGGGCTCGTCGAGTCGGTGCTGCAAAAGTCGGGGCGCATCGACGTGCTCGTGAACAACGCCGGGATGGCGCAGACGGGCCGGCCGGTTGAGGAGGCCACGGTTCAGCGAACGGCATATGCGGATTGGCAGCGACAGATCGCGATCACTCTCAACACCGCTTTCCTGATGACGCGCGCCGTCCTCCCCGGGATGGTACAGAGGAAATACGGCCGGATCGTGAATGTTTCCTCTGTCACCGGCCCGCTCGTCAGCTACCCCGGCACCGCCGCATACAGCGCCGCGAAGGCGGCGATGGACGGGATGATGCGGGCCGTTGCGCTGGAGACCGCACTGGACGGCATCACCATCAACGGCGTCGCGCCGGGATGGATCGCGACGTCGTCGCCGTCGGAGGTTGAGCGCACCGCCTCGCTCAACACGCCAATCGGTCGGGCCGGCACTCCCGACGAGGTCGCGGCGGCAGTGGCATTCCTGGCGTCGCCGGACGCGTCGTACATCACTGGGCAGTCGCTTGTGGTCGATGGCGGCAACATCCTCCAGGAGGACAAGAGCCGCTCGCGATAGTCGGTTCGCTTACGTCGCGGCAGGAGCTTTCGCCGGCAGGTAGCGATCGGCGTGACCGAGGGCGGTGAAGCTGAAGGCGAGCGGTATCAAGATCAGCAGCACGCCGATGCCGCCATACACCAGTGCGATGTTGTGGGTCCGCTGTATGAGGAGCGCTCCGACGATCGATCCGATCGGGAGGGCTGAGAAAGCGAGCACTCCGGCCACGCTGAGGACCCGGCCGAGCATGTGGTCCGGGACTATCACCTGCCGCAGGCTGAAGGTGTTGATGTTCAGCAGGGACAACAGGCCTTCCCTGAGAAACAAGAGGGGAAGGGCTGCCCAAAACCACGGGATGGCGGCGAACACGATGGTGGCCACGCCCGACAACGCAAGGCAGCCGATCACGACTGTGCTGAATGAGAATCGTTTTCTCAGGCGCCCCGCGAACAGCGAGAAGGCGATGGCTCCGACGCTGCCCGACGCGAAGAACAGGCCGAGCTCGAAGTTGTTGGCGTGCAGGCGCTCCTTCGCGTAGTACACGCCCTGTGCATAGA
>DATCPU010000347.1:0-1806 GCA_036569925.1 Candidatus Dormiibacterota bacterium | reverse complement strand
GTCTCAGACCAACCGCACTTACGCGCACGGCCACGACGAATGGGCCTGGGCGATGGAACCCGATGAGTACGACCGGCGCTAGCCCGGATATCTCACAGTCGATGAGCGCATCGGAGCTCCGAATCAGCGAAAGTTGTTTTGCGAGAACGACTTCTTGATGATTCGAGGAGAGCCCCGATGCCGACAGAATGTAGCGCAGAACGGTTTGACTTTGGACTCGTCGGACGCCGCGAAGTTGTGGGTAGTTTTGACGGGGGAGCGATCACATCGGATGGCGGAGCCCTGCTGCTGGGAATGGCGGATCGGGCGATCGGGCTGGTCGATCGGTTCGCCGCATGCTTCACCGATTATCGCAGGCCGGAACTGATCGAACATCGGGTTGCGACCTTGGTGGGTCAGCGGGTGTTCGGGATGGCCCTGGGCTACGAGGACCTCAACGACCACGACGAGCTGCGTCGCGATCCGGTGATGGCGGTGCTGGCCGGCAAGCTGGAAGCGGGCCGAGCGAACTGCGCGCCGGTGGCAGGGAAGTCGACCCTCAACCGTCTTGAGCTGAGCCGCGAGACGGCAACGCGCTATCACAAGATCGCCCATGATCCGAGTGCCATTGAGAGCCTGTTCGTGACGCTCTTCCTGGAGGCGCATGAAGCGCCGCCGGAGCAGATCATCCTTGATATCGATGCCACTGACGATCCGCTGCACGGGCACCAGGAAGGGCGGTTCTTCCACGGCTATTACGATTGCTACTGCTATCTGCCCTTGTACGTCTTCTGCGGCCGCCATCTGCTGGCCGCCAAGCTGCGACCGGCGAATATCGACGCCGCCGCCGGCGCGGTGGAGGAGATTGCCCGCCTCGTGAAGCAGATCCGGGCGCGCTGGCCGCACACGCGGATCATTCTGCGCGCCGATTCAGGCTTCGCCCGCGAGGCCCTGATGGGGTGGTGCGAAGCCAATGCGGTCGACTACATCTTTGGTCTGGCGAGGAACGCCCGCCTCAAGGACACGATTGCGACCGAGCTTGGCGAAGCCCAACAGGAGAGCCAACAAACCGGCAAGCCGGCACGCCGCTTCAAGGACTTCACCTGGTCGACCCTCAAGAGCTGGAGCCGCGAGCGGCGCGTCATTGCCAAGGCCGAGTGGACCCGGGGCGAAGAAAACCCGCGCTTCATCGTTACGACGCTGACCAAAGGCGACGGCCGCCATCTCTACGAGGAGATCTATTGCGCCCGCGGCGAAATGGAGAATCGCATCAAGGAGTGTCAGATCGACCTTTTTGCCGACCGCACCTCCACCGCCACCATTGCGGCCAATCAGCTTCGCCTGTGGTTTGCCTCGATGGCTTATGTCCTGATCGACGGTATCCGTCGCCGGGCTCTGCACGCGACCGATCTCGCCGATGCCACCTGCGGCACCATCCGCCGCAAGCTCTTCAAGATCGGCGCCCTCGTCACCATCAGCGTTCGTCGGATCAAGTTCGCCATGGCGTCCGGCTGTCCATACAAAGCAGTCTTCGCCACGGCGCATCGTGCCCTCAATACCACTTGAGCCGAGTGCGCCTCGCAACGACGCCAATGGGGGTCGCAAACCGATTCCGCGCGCCCACTTCCACACGCAAGCCGTGCAGCCTTGAACGTCAAGACTCGCCCCGCGCGAGCGATGCGATCGGAGCCGACCGGAAACACAAAACCAGCCCGAAAACTGTTCCAGGTCGCCTATGCCGCTACCTCAGGATTGGTGGTGTGAGATATCCGGGCTAGCCCGCACGTTGCGGGCTTGCGCTCCGAGGCGAGGTTGGTCGGCCTGCCC
>DATCPU010000346.1:0-12709 GCA_036569925.1 Candidatus Dormiibacterota bacterium | reverse complement strand
TTCCCGCATGGCGTGATTTCGTCAAACAGCACGGAGCTGGGGGCCGAAGGCTGCGAGGGATCGGCGAGCCGATCTGGAACGGACGCACGCCGCTCGAGCTTGTCGAGTGCCAGCGCCACGAGTCGCTCCTCAACACGGCCTTTGCGACGGGCGACCCGTGGTGGTTGCTCTGCCCCTACGACACGGAGGCGATGGACCCCTCCGTGATCGACGAGGCCCGGCGCAGCCACCCCTACATCACCGACGGTGCCACCTTTCGCCGCAGCGAAAGCTATCGCGGCCTGGACGCCTGCAGCGCTCCCTTCGACGTGCCGCTTCCGGCGCCAGGGTCGGGCGTGCCTGAGCTGGCGTTCGACGCCGGGAGCCTCGGCGAGGTTCGAGGCCTGGTCGACAGGTACGCGTCGGAGGCGGGGCTTCAGCCCCAGCGCATCGCCAACCTGGTGCTGGCTGTCAACGAGGTCGCCACGAACAGCGTCATCCACGGCGGCGGCCGAGGCCGGTTCCGCATTTGGCGGGATGCCGGCGCTCTCTCGGCCGAGGTCCGCGACTCGGGGCGCATTGAGAACCCGCTTGTCGACAGGGAGCTGGTCTCCGCGGAAGCATATGGATCGAGGG
Source organism: Candidatus Dormiibacterota bacterium (assembly GCA_036569925.1). Lineage (GTDB taxonomy): Bacteria > Chloroflexota > Dormibacteria > Dormibacterales > Dormibacteraceae > Palsa-872. Next base: position 12,094 of record DATCPU010000346.1, on the reverse strand, counting down.
GACTTTGGCTGGCCAACCAGCTGTGCGACCTGGTTCAGATCAGGACTCTGCCGGACGGCGGCGCCGTGCGCCTCCACATGTGGCTCAAGGCGGCACCGTCACAGGCTGCAGCCCACCACCACGGTATCGACTCGCTCTTCTAACCGGCTCGGATAGCACGCGAGCCACCGGCGCGGGTATGCTCCCGCAAATGGTCATACGGAGCGAGCTGCCTGGGCTGTCAGATGCCGATGCGAGGCGCGTCCTGGAGGGCCTACCCCGCGCCGAAGGCTACGAAGTCGTGGTGAAGCCGCTTCGCTACCGGATCCGACCTCACCTTGCCGCTCGATGCGAGTTCGAGGAGCACCGGATTGTGCTGCAGGTGCCGGTGCCCTTCCGGGCATTCAGGGAGCCTGTCATCTTCGCCGCCCGGCGCAAGCGTGGGCCTGGGATGCGCTTTGCGTGGGCGTCCGAGACGGTGTCATTCCGGCTCAGGCGAGAGGTTCTGAGGTTCCTTTACTGCCATGAGTGGATGCATTGGTACCTGTATGAGGCGCTGGGCAGACGAGCCTCCGCGGAGACCGCGTGCGACAGGTTTGCCCTGAGGAACTTCCGCCGGCCTCAGGTCACGACAGCTGACGCCGACCTTGCTCTCAAGCGGCGAAGGCCATCAGCCGCCGGCACCCGCAGCGGAGCTCGAGCCGTCTGACGAAAAGGCCGCGCGCATCTTTTTGCCGCGCAGCAGGACGATGATCGTCAGCGGCAGCGCGATGTTGACCATCAGCGATACAGGGCCGTGATTCGCTCCGATGGGAATCAGCAGCTGCACAGCAGAGCCCACAACGCAAACCCATTCGAGCCAAAGCGTCCACCGCCGCGACCGCCGCGAGCGGCGGACCAGGCCCGCAGCCAGCAGGCAGCCCAGTCCGGCAAGCACCCACGAAGCAATCCCCAGCGCCGCCATCCAGGTCTCGCCCGCCAGCACAAATGGAAAGGCGGAGAGGCCGGCCGCGAACCAGAATGTCGATTGCATCAGGACCAGAACGAACGCGGCTTCGGGCCGGCTGGTCTGCTTGATGTCGCTCATGCTTGCGCCTGCACCGCGGCCACGGCACGGGGATCGATGTCCACGGCAAATGGGCCGCCGGGGTTGTCGACGATCCAGACATGCAGCATGGGTGACACGCTGATGTCGATGGCGCCCACGGGGCACGTCGCAAACGGCGTCATGAGGCTGAACTCGAGCCCCAAGGGGGTGACGCAGATGTTCTCGTGCTGGTGCCACGCGGTCAGCGGTCCACCCGGGTCCGGGCCGAACTGGCCGATGTGCTGCATCTGGAACATCGCCCCGAGGAGCACGGGCCCGCGCCGAGTGTTCGCGTAGACCAACCCCTGTGGATGGCTTGGATCCATCACGTAGCCGGCCTTGGCGTATGCATCGTTCATCCAGTGGGTCGAGGGCAGGTTGGCGGGGCCGCCCGGCCGGTAGCCGGCCTTCCAGGCGACATGCCAGTCCTCAAACGGAGCTATGGCAGCCTTGGTCTCGGCGTAGAGCTGCGCTGCCGCCGCTTCCTGCCCAGGCGTCGGGACCTCATTGGTGGCCTGCAGGACGGCGCCGACATGCACGTGTCGCGCATCGGCGCCGGCCAGGTCGACGCCCCAGATGGAGGCGCCGCTGACCACTGTGAGCAACGGCAACCCCGTCGCCAGGGCCGCCCAATACCAGGCCCTGTCTCGCGGTCGTAGCTCGCCGCGTACAGGGACCAGCACCAGGCCCAGGGTGCTCAGCTCGAGGAGCTTCGTGGCGAGAGCGACCTGGTCCGGCGTATCGAAGCCTGCTGCGATGAAGATGAGGTATCCCAACAGGGTCGCTATCAGCAGCACCGATGACGCGAGCCGCCACCATCGCCACGTGAATGCGGCCGACAGAACGAGGTAGGCGATCCCGTTTCCGATGAACAGTGCAGCGGTGACCGGCTCCGCGAGATGGGTCGAGACAAGGCCCAGGTGGATGGCGCCCGCCATCGCCATCAGGATGGCCGCCGCGCGCACTGTGCCGGGTACCGCGTGACGCGCCGGCATCATGCGCATCACGAGCAGCGCGATCGGAAGGGCTATCAGGCCGGCGTAAAGACCGACTGCATGATCCGGTGAAATGTCAAACATGCGGTCATCGTCAGGCCCGTACCTAAGAAGGCCGTAAGAGCGGCAGGTCGACGAAAAGGCCCGCTCCGCCGTCAGGGCTGTCGGCGGCAACGATGCGGCCGTGATGCTGATCGGCGATCCAGCGAGCGATCGAAAGTCCCAGGCCGGCACCGTGATCCGCCTCGGCGGCTCCTGATCGCGTTCGCGCCGCATCCGATTTGAAGAAGCGCTCGAACACACGATCACGGTCCAGGGCCGCGATCCCTGATCCGTCGTCGCCCACCATCAAGCGTGCCCAATCGCCATCGATTGCAAGGCGAACCGTGATCCTCGAACGTGCGAATCGGCTGGCGTTGTCGATCAGTATCCAGAGCAGCTGCCTGAGCGCGTCTTCGTCGCCCGCCACGGCGGCATCGACGGCGTCCACCACCACTGCGATGTCGGAATGCAGCAAGGCGGCCTGGCGGCATATCCCGGCGACCAGCGGTTTGAGAGGTATGGGTGCGAGCACGAGCTGGAGGCCCGAATCCGCGCGCGCAAGGGTGAGCATTCGATCAACGAGTCGGGCCATGCGATCGCTCTCGGCGACGATGTCCGCGGCTGCCGCTCGGCGAACCGGCTCTCCGATGTCAGGACCCTGCGACAGCAGCCCTGCGTTGCCCTGGATCGTGGTCAGCGGTGTGCGCAGCTCGTGCGAGGCGTCGGCGACGAAGCGCCGCTGCGATTCGAACGAATCCTGCAGCTGCTCGAGCATTCGGTTGAAGCTCGCGGCCAGCAGGGCTACCTCATCTCGGCTGCGCGTGCCGGAAAGGCGGCGGCCGAAGTCGCGGGTTCGGCCGATGTCTTCGGCCGCGCCTGCAACATCCTTCAGCGGCTTCAACGCCCTACCGGCAACGAGCCACGACGCAATGAGCGCAGCCAGCAGGGTTGGCACGCCAGAGACGATCAGGAAGCCGACGATGCCCGAAAGGTTGCTCTGTTGCACGCGGGTCGATTGCCCGGCGACGACAAAACCGTGCGCGAATGGCTGCGCAAAGATCCGCAGCTGTGTGCCGGCGCTGTGATCGCCTTGCGTCGCGAAGGCACCGCCTGTACGCGATGCGCCATCGAGCACCTGCGCCGAGACGGCCGGCGGCGCGCCGTTCAGCACGCCAGACGAGTAGATCACCGAGCCGTCAGCACCGAGCACCTCGACGAATATGTCAGTGCTGCTTCGCAGGTCGACCGGGGCGATCACGGGTCGCGGCGCCAGCTCGGTGTCCGGAGTGGTCGCCAGAGCAGCGACGGCGGCTCCCGCGCGAGCGCGAAGATCCTTGTCTTGATTGGTGTCGACGCTGCGGGAGACGAGCGCATAGATGGCCAGACCGAAAATCACCAGCGCGAGCGCGACGACTGCCGCACCGAACAGGGCAAGCCTGAGACGCAGCGACACCCTCAGCCCTCGCGGAGCGTGTAACCCGCGCCACGCACTGTGTGCAGGAGGCGCGCCTCGCCGCCCTCCTCCAGCTTCTGGCGCACATAGCCCACGTACACAGCGACGACGTTGTCGCCCTCAGGCTCATCCTTCCATACGGCTTCCAGCAGCTGCTCTCGGGTCAAGACCTGGCGCGGATGGCGCAGGAAATGCTCGAGCAGATCGAACTCCGTGGCGGTCAGCGCCAGCGGCCGGGCCCCGCGCCAAACCTCGCGGCTGGCGGGCTCGAGCACGAGGTCACCAAACCGCAGGTGATCGGCAGGGGCGGTCCGGCGCAGGAGGGCCCGCACTCGAGCCAGCAGCTCCTGGTAGGCGAAGGGCTTGACCAGGTAGTCGTCGGCACCGCTGTCGAGCCCTTTGACGCGCTCCTCTGTACCGCCCAGCGCCGTGAGCAGCAGGATTGGAAACTGGGCCGTGGCCCGCAGGCGGCGGCATACACCGATGCCGTCAAGGCCGGGCAGCATCACATCGAGCACAACGAGATCGGGTGGCTGCTCCCGCGCGCGCCGCAGCGCTTCGAGACCATCGACTGCGAGCTGCACGTCGTGGCCCTCAGCCGTCAGCACACGCTCCAGGGTGGCAGCGAGACGTCTGTCGTCTTCAACGACAAGAATCCTCGACCGCCCCATATCAAGCGATATATAAGCCAGTTGTATGGATTGGGTAAGACTTAGGACATTGCGTGGCAGGGTTGGCCGGGGTCCCCCCGGCCATGACTTTGTCTTTCTCGCACCCAATCGTTGCGTTGAGGACCTATTCGTAGCAGACCAAAGGCGGGGAGAGAGAGCAGCCACGCGCGAAGCGCCTGGCGATGAGAGAGGACCGACTGGTCCTTTCTCATTTTTAGATTGCGTACTCCACGTCCGTCAGGGTGACTCGCTTGTGCGTCACCAGCCGGCCGGCCGCTCGCGACGTGTACGTTCCGGACGTCGGTGCGACATCCGAGTAATCCGCTCCCACCGCGATGGTCACGTATTCCAGGCCGCCTCTGCTGGCATGTGTCGGATCGAACGTCCAGGCGATGGCCTCTCCGCTTCCATCGCCCACCGGCAGGACGACCTCCACCCAGGCGTGCGTGCCACCCTGCCCCACCAGGTGCCCCGAGACATAGCGCGAGGGGAGCTCGGCGGACCGGCAGACGGCCAGCATGATGTGGGCGTAGTCCTGGCAGACCCCGAAGCCCTGGGCCAGCGCCTCGGCGGCGGTGGTGCGAACCCCGGTGATCCCACACTTATAGGTCATCGACTGGTAGACCCAATCGTTGATGCGGTCGGCGAGCGGCAGGCCCCATTCGGCGGATTCCGCAAGCTCATCGGCCACCCTGTCGATCTCTGCATCGGCGGCGGTGAGTGGAGTTGGATCCAGAAGATAGCTAAGCGATTCCCAGCCGGCTGCCAAGCGGTTCGGCTCGTCCGAGGTGCGCTCCACAGTGACCTCCGCCAGGAACTCGATGGCCGAGCTCACCCGTGGCGCGAAGGCATTGACTATCACGTTGCCAAAGCGATCCTGGGCGTTCTCGAACCGCACTCCGTCGATCCCGGCCGACACCCTGTGGCGAACGCAGCGCTGGTCGCCAAACCGCGCGGGCGGGACGACGATGAGCCGGTGACTGAGATCCCGAATGGGTGCCGGATATTCGTAGCGGAAGCTCTGGGTGATCTGGTATGACGCCCTGCGGGCTGACGACCAGTCGACAGGAGTACCCGGCAGAGGAATCACGCGGCCTCCCCTGCCACATCGGCCCAGACGGTCATCGACTTGAACGCGGCGGGTCCGAAGGTGGTGAGCATTGCCACGTCGAGCGCGTCGCGGCCCCGTCCGATGAGCACCCGTCCGACTCGACGTGCGTTGTTGCGCGGGTCAAACGTCCACCAGCGATCGCCCAGGTAAACCTCCATCCAGGCCGCGAAGTCCATCGGATTCGGGTCGGGCGGGACATACAGGTCGGGCAGGTAGCCGAACACGTAGCGGGCCGGGATGTTCATCGCGCGGCAGAAGGAGATGGCGAGGTGGGCGAAGTCGCGACAGACACCGATCCGGGCGTTGAAGACGTCGAGCGCCGTGGTCAGCGGGTTGCTGGTGCCGTATTTGAACTTGATGTTGTCGTGACACCAGTCGCAGATCGCTTGCACCCGGGCGCCTCCGGGGGGCGTCTGGCCGAAGAGCTCCCAGGCCGCGCTCATGAGCTCGTCAGAGAGGCAGTACCGGCTGGGTAGGGTGAAATGCAGCAGCTGGCCAGGCAGCTCCTCCACTGCAACCTGCTCTGCCGCCGAGGCGTCAGGATCGGGTTCGTCGGGTACCGCACAGATCGCGTCGTAGCGGAGCAGGAGCGGGCCGGGGGTCATCACCAACCGTTTTACCGGGTTGCCGTAGATGTCTGCGTACTCGTCGACCGGCAAGGGCGGGGTCGTCGACCACGTCTCGCTGACCAGCTTGTGGCTGGAATCGGAGCGCGGTCTGACCTGGACGGTCACCGGGGTCGGGGCGCTCACGTCGTACGCAAACTCGCAGCCGACTCGCAAGTTGATCGTGTTCCCTGACATCGGTGCGCCGACACTATAACGGTGGCCCCCAACGAATCCCTAGGTCTCAACTATCAGTCCAACGGGTTCTATGACGAAATGCTTGCGACTTCTGGCCAACCCCGGCCGGGTTACCGCCTGCTCTGGGAGCGGCTGAACCGGCTTGGAGCCAAAGAATTGTCCCGCCGCCACGACCTCGCGATGCAGATGTTCCAGAACCACGGCATCACCTTCGCCGTTTACCCGGATGCCCAGGGAACCGAGAAAGTCTTCCCGTTCGACATCATCCCAAGGGTGATCTCAGCCCAGACCTGGCATCACCTGGAGGCGGGCTTGAAGCAGCGCCTCGCCGCCCTGAACCTGTTCCTGGACGACGTGTACGGCCGCAAGCTGATCCTGCAGCAGGGGGTAATCCCGCCGGAGACAGTTCTCTCGAGCCCCCAGTATCTCAGGGAGATCGAGGGCCTCCAGGTACCCCATGGCATCCATTGCCATATCGCAGGCATCGACCTGGTGCGAGACGACAAGGGCGATTTCTTCGTCCTGGAGGACAACCTGCGGACGCCGTCAGGCGTCTCCTACGTGCTCGCAAACCGGTATGTCATGAAGCGAGTGCTGCCAGACCTCTTTGCCGGCTACCCGGTGCGGCCTGTTGAGGGCTACGTCCACGAGCTTTTGCGCCACCTTCGATGGCTGGCTCCGGAAGGCGTGGACGATCCGACGGTGGTGCTGCTGACACCTGGCATCAACAACTCCGCCTACTACGAGCACCTGTACCTCGCCAAGCAGATGGGAATCGAGCTGGTTGAAGGCACCGACCTGGTGGTCGACCAGGACCACGTATTCATGCGCACGACTCGCGGCCTCCGGCCTGTGCATGTGATCTACCGGCGGCTCGATGACGAATGGCTCGACCCGATCTTCGGACGGCAGGAGTCACTGGTTGGCGTCGCCGGCCTCGTCAATGCGTACCGCGCCGGCAACGTGGCGATCGCCAACGCGCTGGGCAACGGCGTTGCCGATGACAAAGCTGTCTACGCCCTCGTGCCGAAGATCATCAAGTACTACCTGGCCGAAGAACCCATCCTCCCGAACGTGCCGACGTACCTGTGTGCTTTGGATGAGGATCGCCGCTACGTGCTCGACCACCTGGAAGAGCTGGTGGTGAAGACTGTTGATTCGTCGGGCGGATACGGGATGCTGATCGGCTCGGAGTCGACGAAGGAACAGCGCGAAGAGTTCCGCCAGCGCATCGAGGCGCGTCCTCGAAGGTTCATCGCCCAGCCGATCCTGGCCCTGTCCGTGCAGCCCGTCTTCGATCACGGCCGGTTGCGTCGCGCCCACCAGGACCTGCGTCCATTCGTCCTGACCGGGCCTGAGATTCACGTCACTCCCGGCGGATTGACGCGTGTGGCCCTCAAGGACGGTTCGCTGATCGTCAACAGCTCGCAGGGCGGCGGCAGCCGCGACACGTGGGTCATGGCCGAAGACGAGGAGCCTTCCGATGCTTAGCCGCGCAGCGACGTCGCTCACTCTGCTGGGCCGGCACCTGGAGCGTGCTGACCACCTCGCTCGAATCCTGGGCGTGCACGTTGCGCTCTCACTGGACAGGACCGATGAGCCGGGGCCTGAGTTCTGGACTCGGTTCATGGAGCTGGCCGGATGGCCGGGCGCCGACACGCAGCGACGAGACCAGGCGGTCGAGGTTGTCATCACGGGAACGCTTGGTCCGTCGGTACGCGCGAGCGTTGCCGCCGCGCGCCTGGCGGCGCAGGCTGTTCGGCCCTCGCTGCCGAGCGAGCTCTACGAGCAGGTGAACGCGCTGCATTGGCGCGTGCAAAAGCCGACATGGGAGCCAGACCTCTATCCGTTTCTCACAGACGTGCAGCTCACGGTCCGATTGGTCGACGGCCTGCTCATGGACACCATGCAGCTCGACGAGGCTCGGGATTTCCTGCGCCTCGGGAAGTTCCTCGAGCGCACTGCCAACGTGACCACGATCGTCACGCGAAAGTCGGCAGAGCTCGCTGACGCCCCAGAGGATGCTCTCGAGTGGTCCGCGGTGCTCAAGTCCTGCTTTGCGTTCGAGGCGTATCAGTCGCGCTACTCGGGAGGAGTTACACCGGATCGCGTGATCGAGTGCCTCTTGCTCGACCAGACGTTGCCGCGATCGGCTCCCTTCTCCGCGCGGGTTGCGCTGGATTCGGTGGGCCGGATCGACGGACCTGGCCGGCGCTCAAAGCCGAAGCGCCTGCTCGCGAAGTTGCACGGAATGTTCATGGACACCACCGCGTCATTGGTCGCCGAGCGGCCGCGCGAGTTCGAGGGCGAATGCCGAGCCATGCTCCGTCAGCTCGAGCTGGCAATGCGCGAGGCGTACTTCCATCCCAGCAAGGTGCCGGCGAATGTGATGGGCGACGAGGGAAGGGCGATGCCCCAGCAATGAATAAGGCCCATCCTGGTCGCCGCGTAGCGCGCCAACAACAATGAAGCTGGAGATAGTCCACAGCACCAACTACCGCTACTCCGGCCCGATCGCCGAAACAGTGATGGAGGTTCGCTTGCGCCCGATGGACGGCAACGGGCAGCGTTGCCTCGAGTTCGACCTCGACGTCAGCTCAGGGATCAAACCGCGCACGTATCGGGATGGCTATGGCAACCACGTGCACTACTTCAATCTGGTCCGGCCGCATACGCGTCTCGTCGTGACCAGCAGATCTGTCGTCGAGACAGGCCTCGGGCCTGACAAGGACGCAGGCGAGGAGCTGGTGCAGGACTTCCTTCGCTTTCGCTCTCCGGTGAAAGATGTGGACGGGGTGCGCGCGCTGGCCGCGCGCTTCCCAATCAGCGATCCGCGCTCGGCCCCTGCCGTGGAGCAGGCGCTGGACGACCTGACGCTGACAATTAGTCGCGAATTCACGTACGACCGCGCCGTCACCGATGTGTACAGCGCGGTCGACGAGGTGCTCGAGCTGAAAGCCGGCGTTTGCCAGGACTTCGCGCATCTTTTCATTGCCGCCGCCAGGGCAATGGGTGTGCCGGCGCGATACGTGAGCGGCTACATCCATTCGGCCGACGGCACCGGTGCCGCCAGCGCCTCTCACGCGTGGGCCGAAGGCTGGGTTCCCGGACGAGGGTGGGTGGGGTTTGACGCCACCCATCCGGTGCGGGTCTCAGAACATCACGTGCGCCTCGCGGTTGGCCGCGACTACAGCGACGCGGCGCCCACACGCGGAATCTATGTCGGCTCGGCGACGGGGACGATGGCGGTCACGGTAAGGACGCGATCGATCGATTGACCTAGAAGCGCTTTCCCCGCACATGCTCAATGGAGAACTTGGCGGTATCGGCGATGAGCATCACCGCCATCACGCCGGCTTCGACGGGATCGCTGACCACCAGGTCCGCGGCGTCAGGGACCGAGCCTGCCATGTTGGTGCAGAGGACCAGGATCCCGGCCTCCCTGATCTCGCGTACGGCGGTGCTGATGTCACCACCCATCAGGGCGCCGGCGAGGACGAGCGCGCGGGCGCGATGCAGCCGCGCCACCGCGCGAACTGCAGCCGCCAGCTGGTCCTCGCCGACGAGGGGGATCGTGTCGACGGAGATCCTCTCACCGCGAATGTTGTGGCGGTCCGCCTCTGAGATAGCGCCCTGCGCCACCATGCCCACCTGGGCGCCGCCACCGATCACGATTACGCGCTTCCCATAGATCCGCTCGAAGGTAGGGACGGTGCTGACCCTGGTGACCCCTTCCAGTCCCTCGAGGTCGGCGATCAGACGCTCCCGGTCAGGTGCGCCGGCAACCTCAAGCTGCAGCTCGGCGGCGTTATTCCTGTGCGCTCCGCCCGCGACGTAGGTGACGTTGGCGCCGTGGCGAAAGATGGTCTCCGACAACCTGTACAGCACACCCGGCTCATCTCGGGCGGCAACCAGCAATCCAAGAACCTGTGAATCCGCCATCGGCAGAACATTACTGGCCTTTGGGGACTTCTCGCGAATCCTCTGACAGCGTGTCTTCGTGGCTGACGGCTCCCATGACCGGCTCCTCGACCACACGCGGATTGGCCATGAAGTCGTACAGGAACGCCGCGCCGGCTGCACCCACCAGGCCAGGGACCAGATAAACAGGGAGGTATTGGGTCCAGAAAGTGGTGCCTCCAGCAATCGCCTGCACCAGCTCGGGGCCTAACGCGCGAGCCGGATTGAGCGACGCGCCCGTAAGCGGTCCAAAGATGAGGATGTTCGCAACGATGGCGCCGCCAATCACAATTCCGGCCAGCATCCCCGGCGAGCGGGAGTCGGTGATACCGAGGATCGCGAACATGAGAATGCCGGTGCCGAGAGCTTCGGCGAGCGCTGCCTGTAAGTAGAGGGTCGCGGAGGCGTCCGCGGCGAAGTGCGTCTGGCCCATGCCAAGAGTGACAGCGTTCGCGCCGAACACGCCCCAAACGCCAAACGCGCCGATCACCGCCCCTATGAATTGAGAGATCAGGTAGAGGGGCACGTCACGCCATGGCATCCGTTTGGTAACCGCGAGTCCGAATGTCACAGCTGGGTTGATGTGGCAGCCCGACACCTTACCGATCGCGTAGATGAGAACCATGATGATGAAACCGAACGCGATGGCGATCCCCAGGAGATCGCCTTCTGTCACCGCAGGTGTTGCCTTGCCGGCCAGGGTGAGGGTGGCGATGACAGCACCAGGTCCGACCAGGACCAGTGCGGCCGTACCAAAAATCTCGGCCAGCGCCCGCTGTGACATTGAATACATTGCCGTCTCCTTGAACAGAGGCCCTATGTTCGCGCGGCCCAACCATACCCAACCGATTTTGTTTGCGGCAACCAGACCTGGCACTCGTCGATGCTCTAGTCTTTGCCCCAATGTCCAAGTCGCACGTCGCGATCATCGGAATTGCCAGGGGGGGTCCCCCGACTTAAGCGCACTCCGCTGACGTCGCAGGACCTCCCGGCCACAAGGCCCGGAGGTTTTTTTATGCCCACACCAACCACATCCAGCCGGAACAATGGCGCCGCGAGGCGGGTCGTGGTGTACGACACCACGCTGCGCGACGGCGCCCAGGGTCCTGCCGTGTCCTTCTCGGCATCGGACAAGGTGCGAATCGCGCGGGCCCTCGACGGGCTCGGCTTCGACTATGTCGAGGGCGGTTTCCCCGGATCGAACCCCAAGGACGAGGAGGTTTTCTCGAGCCTGCTCGCGCACCCGCTGAAACGCGCGAAGCTCGCAGCCTTCGGTGCGACGCGCCGCGCCGGCGGGACGTGCGATGACGATCCGAACATCAAGGCCCTGACCGAGAGCGGAGCGGACACGTGGACCCTCGTCGGCAAGAGCGACACGTGGCAGGTGACCGACGTGCTGGGAACCACGCCGAACGAGAATCTCGCGATGATCCGGGAGTCGGTCGCCCATGGGATCGCTCTCGGCAAAGAGGTCGTCTTCGACGCCGAGCACTTCTTCGACGGGTACGCACGGGATGCCGAGTACGCAATCGAGGCGTGCCTCGAGGCGGCGCGCGCTGGCGCCAGCTGGGTGGTCCTCTGCGACACCAACGGCGGGAGCCTTCCAAGCGAGATTCGTGCGGGGGTCGAGGCCATCCGGCGCGGGTTTGGCGAGCTCGACCGGGCAGTCGGGGTCGGCATCCATTGCCACAATGACTGCGAGCTCGCGGTCGCCAACACGCTCGAAGGCGTGGCCGCCGGCGCCGACATGGTTCAGGGCACCATCAACGGTTATGGCGAACGATGTGGCAACGCCAACCTCGTCTCCGTCGTCGCCAACCTCGTGCTCAAGCTCGGGATCGACGCGCTCGAGTCCAGCTCGCTGGCACGGTCGACAGACCTATCGCGCACTGTCGCTGAGATCGCGAATCTGGCCCTTCCGCTGCAGCAGCCGTTCGTCGGATACGGCGCTTTTGCCCACAAAGGCGGGCAGCATGTGGCCGCGGTGCTGAAG
>DATCPU010000345.1:0-5418 GCA_036569925.1 Candidatus Dormiibacterota bacterium | reverse complement strand
GCCAATGAGTGACCCCGAGCCGAACTCACCCACGACTCCGCAAGCTCCCGCCGGTGACGCGCTTGCGGTGACGGCTGCGCGTCCACCTGACGCCCTCGCAACCAAAGGCGCACGCCGCCAGGTCGCGGTGCACCGCCTCGATGGTGGCCTCGAGCGTGGCGAGTCCGATGCCAGATCTCTCAGCGCCGATGGCTTTCCGATCTACACGCCGCCGGATCTCGACCGCGCCCGTTGGATTCCTGTACGCGACATCAAGTACGTGGTGTTCGGCTCTGTCGACGACCCCGACCTCGAGGCCGATCCAGGTGAGAAGAGCCAGGCGCGAAAGGCGATCCTCCGCTTCCGCGACGGCGAGTGGATCGCTGCCTACATGGACAATGGGCAGCCCCCAGATGGCGCCGGCCTGGCCATCAAGATCCGCCTCACTGAGCGCCAGCGCGTCATCCCAGCCATCGCCGCCAACCCCGCGCTGCTGGAGATGCAGTTCGTCGACCTTTGGGCCACCACGACCGACTCGGCGCAGCCACACCGCCGCCGATCCGACATCGTCGAGGCGGCTGCGCGACAGGGTCGCGACCTGACCAAGCTCGCGAACGAGTTCCGCGACCGGCTCGCCCTGATCCGCGATGTCGGATTGACCACCGGCGACACGCTCGCGTTTTCTCGCGCGGTACGCACGCATCTCGATCGCTTCCTTGCCGAGGATGGCATCAACCTCAACTCGGTTGAGAAATCGGCGCTGGCCGACATCATCCTGCGCGCCGCGGTCGGTTACGGACCGCTCGACAGCCTCCTGCACGATAGATCGGTGAGCGAGATCATGGTCAATGGACCGGACCAGGTGTTCATCGAGCGGCGCGGGGTGCTGACCAAGGCCGACATCCGCTTCGAGGATGAGAATCAGCTGCTCGAGACGATCCGCCGCATGGTCGCGACCACGGGCCGTCACATCGATGGATTGAACCCGATGGTTGACGCCCGCCTGCCAGACGGCAGCCGTGTCAACGCGATCATCAGGCCCGCCGCCATCCATGGCGCGGCGCTCACGATCAGAAAGTTCAAGGACGCGGTCCTGGGCATCGACGACCTCACACGCGAAGGCAGCTTGAGCCCAGCGATGGCCGAGTTCCTCAAGGCCGCAGTCCTCGGCCGCATGAACGTGCTGGTGTCAGGTGGCACCGGGTCCGGCAAGACCACGACCCTCAACGTCATCGCGCGCTTCATCCCGCACAACCAGCGCGTGATCACGATCGAGGACGCAGCCGAGCTGCAGATCGACCACCCGCACGTCATCGCCCTCGAGCACCGCCCCGCCAACGTCGAAGGGAAGGGCGAGCTGACGATCCGTCAGCTGCTGCGAAACAGCCTCCGAATGCGACCTGACCGCATCCTCGTCGGTGAGGTGCGCGGCGCCGAGGCCCTGGACATGCTCCAGGCCATGAACACCGGCCACGACGGCAGCATGTCGACGATCCACTCGAACTCCGCGCGCGACGCGCTGTCACGCCTCGAGACGATGGTGATGATGGCCTCCATCGACATCCCGTTCGAAGCTGTACGCGCGCAGATCGCGTCAGCCGTCAACCTCATCGTCCACCAGGCCCGCATGCCGGATGGACGCCGCAAGGTGGCGCAGATCGCCGAGGTCGTCGGCTACGACTCCAACGGCGCGATCCTTCGCGACATCTTCCTGCTCGGCATGGGCGCGGACCTTCGCCTCGAGTACAACGCCACCGGATACATCCCGACCTCGCTCGACAAGGCGGCCTTCTATGGAGTGCAGGTCGACCAGGACCTGTTCGATCCCGTGAAGTCCCGGTTCGTTCCGGCAGGGTCGGACAGCATGATGCCGGTCGTAAAAGACCCTTTGATGACCGGGCAGCGCGGTGGCGGTGGCGAGAACGTGGTGCGCCAAGTGGTGGTGGTTCCGTTCAGCTCGGACCGCCCGGGCGACCGCGACTCCCGGCAGCAGCAGCAGGCGCACACCGTGCAGTCGTCGCCGACCAGCCAGGCAAGCACGATGGCCTCGACGCCGGAGATGCAGGAGGAGATGCGAAAGCTGATCGATGCCGCAAGGTCGGCTGTCGCCGACCTGCAGGCGGCGGCTCCGCAGCCTGGCCAGCCGCCAGCGCCTGTCTACGAGCAGTCGCCTCAGCCCCAGCTTCCGGCGCCGGCCGCGCAATTGCCCGCGCCAACCGGCGGGGTGGCCGGCCCGCCAGCCGCCCAGCCGCCGGCAACCCTCTTCGCCACACCGCCACCTCAGCAAGGCGAGGCCACGCCCGTGCCCTTCATGAACGCGGGCGATACCGCCCAGGCCAACCAGGCTCTGCAGGCCGCCACCGCGATGGCACGCGCGACCACCGCCCTCGGCCAGATGGCGGCCGCCGCCGGCGGGTTCATGCACGCCGGACAGCTGCCCACCATCCAGGGCGAGGGAATCGTGCCTGCCGGCGCGACACGACGCATCCAGGCGGTGATCGAAAGCCTCATCACGCGCAAGGGGCTCAACCTCAGGCTCGCGCCCGCTGTGACACAGGCGTTCGAGGGGGCGGAGCTGAAGGCGAGCGATTACGCGGGACCCAACCACATCAGCAAGGAGTCGGCGGGCCGCGAGCTGCGACAGGCAGTCGAGGCAGGCGTGCTTCAGGTCGTGAGGTATCCGCAGGGCGAAGCCGGATTCCGCGCCGGCCCCGACCTGTTGCGCTCCGTCGCCGAAGGGCTCGGTCAGCAGGTAAATACCGCGCAGCCTCTGACCCCCGAGACCATCATCGGCAGCCTGTCGGTGGGCCAGACGGAGGGCACCGTCACCATCATGTTCACCGACGTCGAGGGATCGACCAACCTCCTGTCTACAAGGGGCTTCACCGAGTCGCACGAGATCATGAAAGCCTACGAATCGATCATCGACGAGAAGGTCGCCGAGCACGCCGGGCGCCGCATCAAAGGCCTTGGCGACGGTCTGATGGTGAGCTTCGGTTCGAGCCGGCACGGCGTCGAATGCGCCATCGAGATCCAGAAGGCGATCGCCGAATACAGCCGGCAGAACCCGGAACGGAAGATCAGGATCCGCATCGGCCTCAACACGGGCGAGGTCGTCGAGGAGGCCGGGGACATCTTCGGCGCCGCTGTCAACGTGGCCGCGCGCGTTGCGGGCAAGGCCAAGGGCGGAGAGATCCTCGTGTCTGACGTTGTGCGCTCCCTGGTCGGCCCGGTGGCCGAGATCGTGTTCGACTACAAGGGCGCTTACAAGCTCAAGGGATTCCCCGACCGCTGGCGGATCCACAAGGTCACGCCCGGCGAGTCGACGACGATGCCGACTACGCTGCACAGCGGAGACGGCTTTGTCGGGCGCGAGCAGGAGCGCCTGGATATGAGGATGGTGCTGGACCGCGCCGCGACCGGCTCCGGCGGCATGGTTTTCGTCGCCGGGGCGCCCGGCATCGGCGCCTCGCGGTTCGCTGCCGAGGTGGCGGTGGACGCCGTGCAAAAGGGTTGGGTCGTCCTGAGCGGCCGCTGCGCAGACCAGGCCGCGAGCCCGATGTCGCCCTTCCGCGACGTGCTCAATGCCGCGGTCGCGACCGCCGGCGCGAAGACGCTTCTGGAAGCGGTGGGCGAGAACGGCCAGCTGTTGGCGCAGCTCGTCCCGGCATTGCGGCAGAAGGTCCGCGGCATGGCATCGGGTACCGAGGTCAATGCCGACAAGCTCCGCGAGCAGCTCTTCAAGGCGATCTTCGACTTCCTCGTCGTCTACCAGGGCGCCAAGCCGATGCTGATCGTGATCGACGATCTGCAGTGGGCCGACGAAGCGTCGGTCCTGATGCTGCGGGACATGGCGGAGCGCCTGAGCGGCAGCCGCATCGTGCTGGCAGCCACGTACTGGGAGTCTGAGCTCGACTCGGGACGGCCGTTCACGCCGATCGTGTCGCGGTTGCTGCGACGCCGGCGCGCGCAGCGGATCGGGCTGGGACGCCTTTCGGATCGGGAGGTCGAGAAGATGGTCGCCGCGATGGCAGAGACGCCGGTCACCCCACTCCAGCTCCTGGGGATTCAGGCCGCAACCGAAGGCAACCCGCTGTTCGTCGAGCACTCTTTCCTTTACATGGCGGCGTCCGACACGATGCTTGGCGGCAGCTCGCGCGTCCAGGCCAGCTTCACCGAGGAAGATCTCGAGCTGGCGCAGAGCGTGCGCGGCCTCATCGGCCGCAGGCTGGAACGCTTGAGCGAGCCCGCACAGAGGATGCTGGTCGCCGCCGCCGTCATCGGCCGAGACTTCGACATCGCTCTGCTGGAAGCATTTGGCGAGCTCTCCGGACACGAGCTACGCGAGGCGTTGGACGAGGCGACGCGCGGCCACTTCCTGACCAGCGCCGCGCCTGATCGGTACCGGTTCGGGCACGACCTGGTCCGCCAGCGCGTCCTGGCCGTGCTGCCGCTGCCGCGTTTGCAGGCCTACCACCTGGCGGTGGCCGATACGCTCGAGCGCGTCTACGGTAAGAGCGCGAACGAGCGCGCAGGCGAGATCGGCTACCACCTCTACCAGGCAGGCACGGCCGCCGACCCGGTACGCACGTCCGGCTACCTCGCGCAGGCAGCCAAGAACGCATTGGCGGTGGGCGCGTTCGAAGACGTGCTGCGGCTCGTCGAAACGGCGTTGATGCTGCTGCCCGGCGACAAGATCCGCGAGCGCGCCCAAGCGCTCACGATGCGGGGCCAGGCTTTCTGGGGGCTGGGTCGGATCGACGAGGCCCAGGCGGCGATGAAGGGTGCCGCGCAGCGGTACGAGGAGCTGGGTGACGCCAAGGGAGCAGCGACTGTCAACGAGCGACTCCAGGCGTTGCAGCACAGGGACGACGCGCCGGCGCCCGTCGAGGAGCCGGACGAACAGCCGACCGAGCTGGAGCTCGTAGGAGCTGAACCGGAGACCTAGCCCGTGAGCCTGGAGCCCGGCTGGACTGGCGAGTAGCCCGAGTTGCCGATGATCGTGGGCAGCTGGCCGGTGAAGGTGATGGTGTTCGCGATCACTCCGCCTGTCTCATCCGTCCTGAACGCCGTGGCTTTCTGGATGGTGACCGAAGCCGCAGGCATGTAGATGAGCCCGATGAACGCGCTGTCGGTGGCCGCCCCCATCGTGTTGCTGCAGCTGTTGGCAGGTGGATACGCCAGGCCAGGTTCGTAGACGAGCAGCCAGTCGTACTGGTAGCCGCTGAAGACATACGTGTCGCCAGCGCTGGTGTCTGTGAGGCAGGCTCCGTTTGGAATGACATACGAGACGGCGCCTGGCGTGATGGCGGCCGGGCAGCTGGCCGGCAGGCCGCCCACTGTCAGGCACTCATTCTCGTTGGCTTTGTCCCCGGCAGGAGGGGCGGCGCGGTTGGCGTTCTGGTTGGGCAGGTTGCCGCCCAGCGGCGAGGTCTCGGG
>DATCPU010000344.1:0-2200 GCA_036569925.1 Candidatus Dormiibacterota bacterium | reverse complement strand
GACTTGGCCTGAGGGCCCGATCCCACAGCAGCTGCACCTGGACCTGTCAGTGCCCTCGATGCAAGAATTCAACTTCCAACACGAGCGAGCCCTGGCTCTCGGCGCCAGGATGCTCCGAGACCGCTCCGACGATCCCCAGGAGCCGCTGCGCGTCTACGCCGACCCTGCCGGCCACCCCTTCTGCATTTTCGTGTCAGCCCATTAGCGTGGAGGTCAGGCAGTGAAGAAGATCGCCAAGGGTGGCTTTGAGATCACGGATTGGAAGGCGAAGCCCGCGGGCGCCTCAACCGGTCCGAAGGTGACCAGGGCTACGGTCAAGCAAAAGTTCACCGGGGACATCAAGGGCACGGGCACCACCGAGTACGTGATGGTCTATCGACCCGACAAGACCGCCGACTACTCAGGCGTTCAGGTGATCACCGGCAGCATCGGTGCTCGAAAGGGCTCGTTTGCGCTCTTGCTCCGGGGTAAGTTCGACGGCAAGAAAGCAACGACCAAGTGGGAGGTCGCCCCAGGCGCCGGGAAGCGAGGACTGAAGGGCTTGACCGGTAAGGGGGGATTCGGCGCCCCGATGGGCAGCAAGGTCAAGTACACCCTGACCTACGAAATAGCCGACTGAACCTTGGCCGCCGTCCATGGAGCCGGCGCTCGTCCCTAAACGCACGCCGGCTCCAATTGACTCTGCTGCGATCAGGCGATGATCACCGCGTTGAAGATGTCGTTCCACTGTGTCGTCTCGGCCGCATTGAGGACCCGGTAGTAGGAGGTTTTCGCGAGCAGCTCGGGGGAGGGGAAGATGTTGGGGTCCTGGGCGAGCTCGAGCAGTCCGGCTTTGTCTGCGGGCTTGGCCGCCGCCGCGTCCTCCTCGATGAACTGCTTGGCACCGGGAACCGGCGTGATGTATTCGATGTATTCCGCCATCGTGGCGGCGACTCGGGGCTGATAGACCCAGTTCATGTAGGTGATGGCGTCGAGGGGGTGCGAGGCGCCCAGCGGGATGCACATGTTGTCGGTCCAGATCACGCCACCCTCGCTCGGGATGATGAACTTGAGGTCGTTGTTGCCGGCCGACAGGTTGGCCTGGAAGATGTCGCCCGACCACGCCATGCTGATCGCCGTCTCGCCCTTGCTCAGGGCGTCGATGTAGGACTGGTCGTAGTACTTGCGCACGATGCCGGAGTCGCGCTGCGACTTGAGCTTGTCGGCTGCCTTCTGCCAGTCCGCCGGCGTCGACTTCTCAGGTTGGACGCCGATTCCGAGCAGGGCCAGGTTGCCGGTGTCCTGGTTCTCGCTGAACATCCCGACCTTGCCTTTGAACGCCGGGTCGAAGAGGTCGTTCCAGCTGGTGATCTCGCGCTTGGTCAGCTTGGGGTTGTAGCCGATGCCGGTGAACCCGGACTGCCAGGGGATGGTGAACTTGTTGCCGGGGTCGAAGGCGCGGGCCTGGACGCGTGGCGCCGCGTTGGCGGTGAAGTTGGGCAGCTTGGTCAGGTCGAGCTCGGTCAGCCAGTTCTTGAGCTGGTAGTCGGTCAGGAAGATGCCGTTGGTGACGACGATGATGTCGTAGCCGATGGTCTGACCCTGCTGCAGCTGCGGCGCCACCTTGGCGAAGAAGCTGTTGTTGTCCTGGATCGGCTCGCTGTAGTTGACCTTGATGCCTGTCTCTTTGGTGAACTGCTCGAGGGTCGGATAGGTGGTCTTGCCCTTGGCTTCCAGAATGTCGATGTAGAGAGGCCAGTTGGCGAAGTCGAGGACGCCGGCCTTGGTCGCCTTGTCCCAGACCCAGTTGGTGTGCGCGGCCACCGTCGGCTTGCTGCCGATGCCGCACGCTGCCAGGAATGCGGCCATGCTCACCGCGCCCGCTCCCTGAAGGGCCGATCGCCTCGTGATCCGCTTTTGCGTCAACCCGCGTAGGTACGACGGGTCCATGTAAAACGGAATCTCTTTCTCGGTGCTCATATCTCTCCTTTACGTTCCATATGAATAACTCTCCTTTACGACCCGCAGGTAGGTGAATGTCTCCGCACGGGTGACGCCGGGTACCGTCCTGATGCTTTCGTTGAGCAGCTTGAGAAGGTGGTCGTGATCGGCGCAGACGACCTCGACCAGGAGATCGAAGCTGCCTGACGCCACCACCACGTAGATGATCTCGGGGATGGTTGCCAGGGCCTCCGCCGTGCTCACGAGGTCACCCTCGATA
>DATCPU010000343.1:0-1653 GCA_036569925.1 Candidatus Dormiibacterota bacterium | reverse complement strand
CCGCCGGGGTCGCGAAAGCGCGCGCCGACTACATCCTCATCTCCGGTCACGATGGGGGGACCGGAGCGTCGCCGCTTTCGTCGATCAAGAACGCGGGCGCGCCATGGGAGCTGGGCCTGGCGGAGACGCAGCGCGTTCTGGTGACCAACCGGCTGCGCGAGCGCGTCAGCCTACGCACCGACGGCGGCTTGCGCAACGGACGCGACATCGTGGTCGCGGCCATGCTGGGCGCTGAGGAGTTCGGGTTCGGGACCGGACTTCTGGTGGCGCTTGGCTGCGACATGGCGCGGCAATGCCACCTCAACACATGCCCCACGGGAATCGCGACTCAGCGCGAGGACCTGCGCGCAAAGTTCGAGGGCAGGCCTGAGCACGTCGTGAACTACCTGTTCCTGATCGCGGAAGAGGCCCGCGAGCACCTTGCGAGCGTCGGTGCGCGCTCCATCGATGAGGTGGTCGGCCGCGCGCAGCTGCTCGAGGCTCTCCCGCACGCCACGCTCGATCTTGCCTTTGTTCTCGAGGGCGCCGACGATGCGCTGCCGCGACGAAGGCAGTGGGCGCGCAACGGCGACCCCGTCGCGCCGGCTCCAGCCGAAGGCCGCATCGACAACTCGAACCGGACTGTCGGGGCCGCGTTCAGCCCAGGCGAGAAGCGCTCCTACGTGGGCAGCGCGGGACAGAGCTTTGGCGCCTTCCTGGACGAGGGGGTCGAGCTGACCCTGGAAGGAGAGGCCCAGGACTACGTCGGCAAGGGGATGGGCGGCGGTGTCATCGCCATCCGGCGCCACGCGGAAGACGCGAGCGAGGACCCTGTGCTGGCGGGAAACACGATCGCGTACGGCGCCACGGGCGGAAGGCTGTTCGTGGCCGGCCGTGTCGGCGAGCGCTTCTGCGTCCGCAACTCGGGCGCGACGGCGGTCGTGGAAGGGGCGGGCGACCATTTCTGCGAGTACATGACTGGTGGAGTCGCAGTCGCCCTGGGCCCAGTGGGCTGGAACGCGGGGGCGGGGATGACGGGCGGCGTCGCATACGTGACCGAGTGGCGCCAGCTAAATGCGGACAGCGTGGTCGGGCGAGAAGTCCCGGCGGAAGATGAGGCGGAGTTGCGCAATCTGGTCGAGGAACACCATCGGCGCACGGGCAGCGCGCGAGCGGCAGCGATGCTCGCGGATTGGGACAACGCTGTGCGAAAGTTCAGGCAGCTGGTCCCAATCGCCGCGGCCCAGCCGCAAACCGCGCCCGAACCGGCAGCGGTGGAAGCTCAAATGCAAGCACCGAATACGGCGTAGAGCTAAGCCGCCCAGCGGAGCCCGCGGGCCCGCGCCCGACGAAAGACCACGCGATCGGGCGGCACGAACCGAAACTCTCGTCCAACTTGCACCACCTGCCACTCACCCTCATGCACCAGCCGATGGTGGAAGTAGCAGAGCAGGACCAGGTTGGAAAGGTGGGTCGGACCGCCTCTCCCCCAGGCAACTATGTGATGCGGATGCGACCAATCGACCTTGCGGTCGCAACCGGGCCAGCGGCAGCCGTGATCTCGAGCTCGCAAGGCTCGGCGCGTCGGCGCCGAGACCACCCGCGTCGCCCGGCCGACATCGATGACCATGGAGTCAGCCAGCAACACCCGAGAAATCGTCGAGTCGCAAGCGA
>DATCPU010000342.1:0-14157 GCA_036569925.1 Candidatus Dormiibacterota bacterium | reverse complement strand
AGGGATCTTCCAGTCATCGCTGTTGCTCAGCCTTCTCATCTGGGCGCCCGTGTTGGTTGCGGTTGTCATTGCAGTGCTGCCCAATCCGCGCGGGCGCTTCGACACGTTGATGAAGCAGATCGCCTTCTTCACCAACATCGGCATGCTCTTCGTGTTGTGGATCGCCTACAACCAGTTCGAGAACTTCCTCAGCACTGTTCAGTACGAAGAGAACGTGCCCTGGTTGACCCGGATCGGCGCTGTTTACCACCTCGGGATCGACGGCCCCGGAATCGTCATGCTGATTCTTTCAGGCCTCATCGGGCTCGCATCGATCCTGGCGTCGTGGGGCATTCGCGAGCGGGTGCGCTCCTATTTCTGCCTTCTGCTTATCTCCGAGGCGTGTATCAACGGGGCGGTGGTGGCACACGACATGTTCGTGCTGCTGCTGTTCTGGGGCGCATCGACGATCCCGCTGGCGCTCCTGGTCCTGGGTTGGGGCGGGCCTCGCCGCGAGTCGGCGGCTTGGAGGCTGGTTGGCTACTGGGGCCTTGGCACGGTCGCACTCCTGGTCGCCACCCTGGTGCTCTATTCGGCGGCGGGCGCCAACAGCTTTGACATGGACGTGATCCTGAAGGCGCCGGTGAGCCCTCGAATCCAGCTCGTGGCGGGCCTGGCGCTGATCGTCGCGGCAGCGACGCGGCTCCCACTATTCCCATTTCAGGGTTGGGTGCGCGACGTGTACTCACAGGCGCCGATTGGGGTTTGCGTTGTCGTCGCCGGCAGCGCGTCGCGGCTCGGCGCCTACGTGCTGATGCGAGTACTTATCGCAGCCGAACCCATCGGAGCCCAGCTGCTTTCACCGCTGCTGGCCCTGCTGGCCGCGGCGACTGTGATCTACGCCGGCCTTGTCGTGCTCCGTATGAACGACTTGCGCCGCGTCTCTGCGTACCTGTCGATGGTGCCTGGAGGCATCACTGTGCTCGGCCTGGCAGCTCTCTCGCCGCTCGCCATCGGCGGCAGCGTGTTGTCCCTGTTCTCCGGGGGACTCGCAGCCGCGCTGATCGTCGGCGTGTTCGCGACGCTGGCGGAGCGTGCGCAGACAGGCAGTCTGCACGTTTTGAAGGGCCTTGCGCCCCGCATGCCAAGCCTCACCTGGATCACATTGTTTTCAGTGCTCGGACTGCTCGGCCTCCCGCTCATGGCGTCGTTCCCGGCTGAGGAGATGACTTTCTTCGGGGCGGTCAAGAATCAGCCGCTGGCGGCTTTCGCGGTCGCCGGTGGGCTCGCGATCGTCGCCGCCGCACTCGTCGTCATATTGCACCGCGTCCTTTTCGGCACTCCGAATCCCGATGCCCCCGGCGTCTCGGACGCATCGTCCGGTGAGAAGTGGTTCCTCGGCATCCTCGCCGGCGGGCTGCTATGGGTCGGGATGTTTCCCGGCGGTCCTAAGCTCCCCGGGACCGACACTCCCATATTCGACCCGGGCCTCGTCAACTCGATGGCGGCAGGCATCACGGAGATGGCGGCTCCGTACGCGGCCAAGTGATGAGGTCGCTCCTGCTCGTTCCGGAGGCTCTGGTGGCCGGGACAGCCATCCTTCTATTGCTGGGCGGTCAGCTTGGCTTCGTGCCGCGCACATGGCACACGCGCTTGCCGTCAATCGTCGCAGCGGTGGTCGTGGTCGCTTTCATCGTCGAGCTCTGGGTGGGCGGGACGCTGTCGAGCTTGTTCGGCGGCGGCTTCATCCAGGATCGCTTCGCACTGTTCGCCAAGGCAGCGGCGCTGCTCGCGGTGGCGGCGGCCATCGCGGTGGCCGACTGGAATGCCGAGGACTCGACCACCGTCAGCCTCTCTATGACCCTGCTCGCCGCGTTCGGCGTGATGGTCGCCGCGTCGGCGGGAGATTTCGTCCCCCTCTGGGCCGGGCTCGAGCTTGCTGCGGCAGCCGGCGTGGTGCTGGTGAGCCTGAGGCGGCCTGACCTCGGGCTGCGCCTGGTGATCGCTGGAGGCATGGCTACAGCCCTGTTCGTGATGGGCTTCGCTTTTGTCTACGCGACAGCGGGCACCGCCGACCTCCTGACCGCGCACAAGGCCATGGCAAACGCTGCGTCCACGCTGCCGCTCGCGATCCCGATCCTTCTCTTGTTCGGCGGTTTGGCGGTGCGAGCCGGCATCGCGCCTTTTCACATCGCCAGCGTGCCGGCGAGCCTGGGCGCCAGCCCATTGGGGTCGGGCATCCTGCTCGGTCTCGCCGGCGCAGCCGCCCTCATTGCCGCCATCAAGATCGCCGCCATGCTGAGCCCGGTGTCCGAAACGTTCTCCTTGTACCTGGAGGTCATTGCGGCGGTTGCGATGGTGGGGGGTGGCGCCGCGGCGCTGGGCGTCCGGGCGCCCCGCGCCAGGCTCGCATACCTGGGGGTCGGACAAGCCGGGTGGGTGGTCGCCGGTCTGGCGACCCACTACCTCAGCGGCCTCGGCGGTTCGCTTTTCCTCGTCGGCGCTTTCGTGCTCGCAGCGACCTGCGGGCCGGTGGTTCTCGCGGGCGCGGAGGGTGGAGAGGTTTCGCTCGCCGGTATGGGCGGCGTCCGGCCGGCCCGGGCGCTTGGAATCGCGATGGTTTTCCTTTCCCTGGCGGGCGTGCCGCCACTCGCCGGGTTCTTTGGAGAGTTTTCCGTCGCTGCGGCATTGGCGCAGGGTGGCCACTTCGGGCTCTTGGCCCTGGGGTTGCTCGGGTCGGTGCTGAGCGTGGCGGCAGCCCTGGGCACCCTTCGCGTCCTCTATCTACAGAGCCCGCCGGAGGAGGGACGCCGGGCGGTCGGCTTCGCCCTCCCCGTGTGGACACTGGTTTCCTCGGCCGGGGCGATCTCGATTTGCGTCGTGATGGTGGCCTACGGGGTCCTGGCCAACCCCATCCTGAGCCTTGCCTACCAGGGAGCAGAAGCGCTGGGCCTTCGGTAGACTGCCCGGCAGACGACGCAGCTTACGTCCTAGAAAACGTCCTGGAGGTCCCGCCTAGACCGTGGCGACTACCCGAAGCCGCCGATCCGCCCGTCGCTTGGCAGCTCCCGCGCCGGCCAAGGGGCAGCCTCGTGCCCGCGGCCACGTTCGCCCGCCCCGCGGGGAGCCCCGCCATGCCTGGATGGCGCGGGTGGTCCTTGCCGTCTTCGTGTCGGTGGCGGTTTTCGGGCTGCTGGGGACTGGAGGCACCCTCGGCGTCATCGACTACTTCGCGGGCGACCTACCGTCGATTGACGCCCTGAAGACAGCCAATCTCACACAGACGAGCCGGATCTTCGATCGGCACGGCACTCTGATCGAGGCGCTGTACCACCAAAACCGGACTGTCGTGCCGCTCAGCAAGATCAACGTGACGCTGCAGCAGGCGACCATCGACACCGAAGACCGCACCTTCTATTCCAACCCAGGCGTTGACTACCGCAGGCTGGCGATCGCGATCGGCTACGACCTGACGCACGGCTCGGCCACGCTTGGGGGCTCGACCATCACCCAGCAGGTCGTGAAGAACAACGTCCTGGACACCGTTGAGGCCCAGAACAAGACCATCAGCCGCAAGTTCCGAGAGCTCGTGCTGGCGGAGGAGATGGAACGCCGCTACACGAAGCGGCAGATCCTGGAGCTCTACCTCAACACGATCAACTACGGAAATGGGGCCTATGGGGCGGAGGCGGCGGCCGAGACCTACTTCCAGGTGCACGCCAGCGATCTGACCTGGGCGCAGGCGAGCTTTCTCGCCGGCCTGCCGCAAGCGCCTGCCGACTATGACGTATTCGGCACGCCTGACCAGGTTGATGCCACCAAGCAGCGGTGGCAGGAGGTGCTCGACGGAATGGTCGCGGTAGGCGACATCAGCCTCTCGACGTCTATCGACCTGTTCAACAGCGACCTGATCAACAAGATGATCGCGGCGCACAAACGCCTGCCGGCAGCGCACAACCCGCTGACCGCGCATTTCATCGACTACGTCGAGAGCTACATCTCGCGGAAGTACGGCGACCATGCCATGTACGAGGGCGGCCTGCGCATCACCACAACCCTTGATCTCAACACGCAGGCGATCGCCAGCAAGTGGGTGAAGGCCGGAGTCAAGACCTATGCGGCTCGAGGTGTGAACACAGGGGCGATGCTGGTGATGAACCCCAACGACGGCGAAATCCTGGCGATGATCGGTAGCGCCAGCTACAACAATCCCGCGATCCGCGGCCAGATCAACCTGACCGGCGTCGACCCGCTCGGCTGGCGAGGCGTTGGTTCGTCGTTCAAGGTCTACACGTACGGCGCTGCCCTCAACGCGGGCCTCGTGACGCCGGCCACGCTGCTGAACGACGAGAACAGCGTCATCGGCGGCCACGTGTTCAATGACTGGGACAGCAAGCACGAGGGATACATCACGCTGCGCAAGGCGCTGGCGGAGTCGCGTAACCTGCCGGCGCTCTGGACCTATAAAAATGAGGGCGGCGATCGGGTCGTGTCGTTCATGCACAGCCTTGGTATCACGGCGAAGATCGAGAACCCTCCCGGCGTGTCGACCACGCTCGGCCATGACGCGATCTCAATGGCGCAGCATCTGGCCGCGTACTCGGCTTTCGACAACGGCGGGTACAAGATCACGCCGGCGCCGGTGCTCAAGGTGACCGACGCGAGCGGCAAGGTGCTGGAGCAGTTCAACCCGACGGCCAAGCGCGTCCAGGTGGTCAGCCCGCAGCTCGGCTATGTCATGACCGACCTCCTGCGCGGTCCGGTGAAGCTTTATCTCGGCGACCTTGGCAGGCGGCCGGTGGCGGGCAAGTCGGGAACCACCGAGGCATACACCGGCTCGATCTTCATCGGCTACACGCCTGGCCTCGCCGTCGCCGCTTCGCTGATGCACATCGACGCCGGCCCCAAGTGCAAATCGGGCTATGCGTACCTCGCCACGAACTTTCCCCCATCTGGGTGGCAGTGCCCGACCGGCGTCCTGTTCGGAGAAAACGTCGGCATCTCGGTGTGGAAGCCGTTTCTCGAGGAGTACTACGCGAAGCATCCGTGGCCGGCGGCCTGGAAGCAGCCCGCGGGAGTGGTGACGCGGATGGTGTGCAGTTACGACGGGGGCACAATCGCGACGGGCGGCTACAACGAGCTGTTCATCCACGGCGTCGGCGAGCCCAGCTATCCATGCGGGGCGAACCCGCCGCCAGGAGCGCCGCCATACGTGGCGCCATCGCCCAGCCCCTCGCCTGGCCCGAGCGTGGCGCCGGCGCCGAGCCCGGGGCCGGCCGCGACTCCCTAATCTGGGGTGAGTGCACTTTAATCGGGCGGGCTTCGCCTTCGGTGCGGCCTACGTCGTTCTGGGCATTACCTGGATCGCAGCCGCGAGCCCCGAGTCGCCTTACTGGTTGCTGGCCTGGTTCGCGATCGTTGCGGTATTCGGGTGTTTCGTGCCAGGGATCGCCAACCAGGTGTCGCTTGCGCGCGCGCATCTGGCGGCGCCCGCTCTGGTCTACTCTCTGGCATCCGACCGCCTCGGCTTCCTGGCGGTGGTGCTGGCGCTGGCGGGTTTGACCGACCTCGTCGACGGCACCATCGCCCGGAGGTTCGACAAGCCTTCCGCGTTGGGCGGGGGTCTGGACCCGGTGGTCGATGGAATCCTGCTGGGGGCGGTCGCGGTCGGACTGGCGTTGGGCGGCATCTTCCCGCTGTGGCTCGCCGCGGTCATTGTCATCCGCTACCTGCTGCCGGCGGTGGTGGCACTGGCGCTGCTGTCCTCGGGTCGGCGACCCGAGCTGCGGCACTCTGTCAGCGGGCAGATCTCGACCGCCTTGATCATCGTGCTGGTGGGCGGCATCTGCCTGTTCCGGTTCATGAGCCAGGACGCCACCAACGTCGTCATCGGCGCGGAGATCGTGATCCCCATCGCGACCGTCGCCACGTTCGTCCACCTGGGTTGGCTGGCGCGGCGGTCGATGGTTGCCAGGGCCGGGTAAGATGCTTCTTGGTCGCGCTAAGTGGGCGCGGTGCTTCTTTCTCGAGCCGTTCGGTGCCGTCAATGCCGACCGCAGGTAAGATGCTTCTTGGTCGCGCTAAGTGGGGTGCTGGCGGTACCCTGCACCGGCAATCCGCCTTAGCCGGACCGAATTCCCGCGCTGAGGTCTGGGCTCTCACGCCTGGCCGCGGCAAACGGCGTTGAAGGTCGGGACCTGCGCAGCTCGGGTCTCCGAACCCCGTCAGATCCGGAAGGAAGCAGCGGTAAGGAGAAACTCGAGGGTGCCGCAGCCATCCGGGCCGGAGCTGTGAACCGCGGTGCGAGCTGGGAGTCTTCGATCGAAGCGGGGGTGCGCGGCCATTTGAATTTGCATGCCTGAGTACCAATCCCTCTATCGCAAGTACCGGTCGCAGACCTTCGGCGACCTGGTGGGCCAGGAGGCCGCCTCGCGCGCGCTGCAGGGCGCGATCATTTCATCGCGCGTCGCCCACGCCTACCTGTTCAGCGGTAGTCGCGGGACGGGCAAGACGTCGGCGGCGCGGCTCCTGGCGAAAGCAGTGAACTGCTCAGGTCGCGCGGCCGATTCCGCGGAGCCGTGCAACAAGTGCCAGTCGTGCGTCGAGATGACCGCGGGGTCGGCGCTCGACCTCATCGAGATCGATGCGGCTTCGAACCGCGGCATCGATGAGATTCGCGACCTTCGCGAAAAGGTGAACCTGGCCCCCGCGCTGGGGCCTTTCAAGGTCTACATCATCGACGAGGCCCACATGCTCACCGAGCCTGCTTTCAATGCCCTGCTCAAAACGCTGGAGGAGCCGCCGCCACACGTGGTCTTCGTGCTGTGCACCACCGACGCACAGAAGATCCCGCTCACAGTGATTGGGCGCTGCCAGCAGTTCGTGTTTCGCCGTCACAGCGAGGAGCAGATCGCCGGTCGCCTGACGCACATCGCGAAGACGGAGGGCGTGCAGGTCGACGACGACGCAATGCAGCTGATCGCGCGGACCGCGCAGGGATCGATGCGCGACGCCGTCGGCCTGCTGGACCAGCTGGTGCCACTGGCGACAGGACCGATCACCTTGGAGGGCGCGCGGTCTCTGCTCGGCATCGCCGACCCGCGACTGCTCGACTCACTGTTGGATGACGTGCTTTCTGGCCGCGCGGCCGAGGCCCTTGACGAGCTGAACCGCGTGTACGCCGCCGGTGCCGAGTTGCGCCAGGTGGTGCGAGGGTTGATGGAGAGCTGCCGCGATCGGTTGGTCGCGGCGCTGACACGCCGCGACCACGCGACAGCGCGCAGGTTGTCGAGTGTGCTGGACGCGCTGCTTCACCTGGATGGCGAGGTGCGGCGTCACGCCGAGCCTCGATTCTTGGTGGAGGCGACGCTGGCGCGGCTGGCGGTCGAGCTCGGCACCGCGGTGTCACCCGCTCCCTCGGCGTCACCCGCTCCCGCGGCGTCAACGACCCAGACTGTTGCCGCGTCGCAGCCGGTCCTGGTGGCGACCCCGCAGGTTGGGCTCGCCGGTGCGCCGGAGAAGGTCGCTGCACCGGCGGCTGACAGCGCTGTCATCGGTGGCTGGACCGATGTGCTGGAGCAGCTCAACCGCACGGTGCGCGCTGTGTATCTCGACGCGCAGCCCGAGGTCGATGGCTCGACCCTAGTGCTGTGGTTTAAATATGGGTTCCACCACAAGAAGGCGCAGGAGCAGTCCGCGCAGCTCATGCCGCTGGTGCGTGCGTGGTTGGGTCCCGGCGTGAAGGTCGATTACAGGCTGCGAGAGACGGGAACCACCGCCGCGGTGCCGAGCACGAAGGCGGTCGCCAGCCCGGAGGATGATCCATTTGTGCGCGAGGTGGTGCGCCGTTTCGACGGTCGCGTGACGCGTGTCAAGGAGGTGTCTGAGTGAAGGACCCGATGAAGATGCTCAAGCAGGTCCAGCAGATGCAGGACCGCATGGGGAAGGTGCAGAAGGAGCTGGAGACTGAGACGGTGGAGGCAAGTGCCGGTGGCGGGGCGGTGCGCGTGGTGGCGACGGGCACACAGACGGTGGTGTCGGTGACCATCGACCCGGCGGCCGCTTCGGATCCCGAGATGCTGCAGGACATGGTCGTGGCGGCCGTCAACGAGGCGATGGAAAAATCCAAGCAGCTTGCGGCGTCGAAGATGCAGGCGGTCGCGTCCGGGCTGGGCCTTCCGCCCGGCCTTATGTAAGCGGCTTGCCCCAGCTGCCGGAGCCGCTCGAGAGGCTCATCCAGGAACTTTCGCGACTGCCCGGCATCGGGCCGAAGACCGCGCAGCGCCTGGCCTTTCACCTGTTGCGTGCGGACCGTCAGCGCGCGGAGTCGCTGGCGATTGCGATCGGCGACGTGAAGGCGCGCATCGGCTATTGCGAGCGCTGCTACAACATCGCCGAAGGCAGCCTGTGCGCGATCTGCATGTCGACACGGCGCGACGCGACGGTGCTCTGCGTGGTGGAGTCGGCCCTGGATGTCCTGGCGGTAGAGAGGACTGCAGAGTTCAACGGCCTCTATTTCGTGCTGCACGGCGTGATCTCTCCGATCGATGGGATCGGCCCCGATCAGCTGCACATGCCGCAGCTGTTCGACCGGGTACGGTTGGAGGCGATAGCCGAGGTGATCGTCGCCACCGACGCGGACATCGAGGGCGAGGCCACCGCCGTCTACCTGCAGCGGGCCTTGATGCCGCTTGGCGTGACCGTGACGCGGCCGGCTCACGGTTTGCCCGTGGGCGGCGACCTCGAGTACGCCGATGAGCTGACGCTGGCTCGTGCGATGGCGGGCCGGCGCTCCTTCTAGGTGTCGACACCGGGTTTATCGGCGCGGCCCGCGATGTTGTTCGACCTTGACGGCACTCTGGTTGACAGCGTTTACCAGCACGTGCTGTCGTGGCGTGAGGCATTGGAAGGCGAGGGGATCGACCTGTCGGTGTGGCGGATACACCGGCGCATCGGGATGAGTGGCGGATTGTTTCTCAAAGCCCTCGAGCGGGAGCTTGGGCACGATCTTGGCGCCGGCGTGGCCGACCGTTTGGGGGCGGCGCACGCGAAAGGCGTGCTGGCGCGCATAGGTCAGATCCGTCCTTTGCCGGGAGCCAGGGAGCTACTGTCGACGCTTTCATCGATGGATGTGCGTTGGGCGATCGCGACCAGCGGTGCCGAGAAGACGGCGCGCCCGACGCTGGCGATGCTCTCGATTCCATCCGATGTCCCGGTGATCACCCGCGACCAGGTGGCTTACGCGAAGCCCAACCCGGATCTGTTCCTGGCCGCCTCGCAGCGCCTTGGCGTGCCGCCCGGTGACTGCTTTGTCATCGGCGACAGCATCTGGGACATGCTGGCGGCGCGCCGGGCGGGTTCGTTGGGTATCGGGCTGCTGTCCGGAGGCTACGGAAAAGACGAGCTGCAGGAGGCAGGTCCTTACCGGGTGTTTGACGATCCGGCGGACCTATTGGCCCACTTGGACGAGCTTGGTATCCGCGCCGCTCGGTAAGCGCGCCTTGCAATACGAAGCCGGCTACCGGTAGAATTCGCAGGTTCCTCTGACGGAAGGCTTCGCGCGCCCTAAAAGGCGCCGGGGTGTCGGTTGGAACCAGCACCTTGACAACTGAAGAGTGGGAAAGACTCTGAGAGTCTTAATGACTCAGGGCGAAGGCCTTGGGTCCTCCGTTTAGACGGAGAGTTTGATCCTGGCTCAGGGTTAACGCTGGCGGTGCGCATAACACATGCAAGTCGAGCGAGGGCTTATTTCTCGCAAGAGAGATGAGTTCCTAGCGGCGAACGGGTGAGTAACACGTGGGCAACCTTTCCTATCGCGGGGGATAACAGCGGGAAACCGCTGCTAATACCGCATGTCGTCACTGATCGCATGGTTGGTGAAGAAAGCAGCAATGCACGATGGGGTGGGCCCGCGGCCTATCAGCTAGTCGGTGGGGTAACGGCCTACCGAGGCGATGACGGGTAGCTGGTCTGAGAGGACGGCCAGCCACACGGGGACTGAGACACGGCCCCGACTCCTACGGGAGGCAGCAGTGAGGAATCTTCCGCAATGGGCGAAAGCCTGACGGAGCGACACCGCGTGTGGGATGAAGTCTTTCGGGATGTAAACCACTGTCGGAGGGGAAGACAAAAAAGACGGTACCCTCCAAGAAAGCCCCGGCTAACTACGTGCCAGCAGCCGCGGTAATACGTAGGGGGCAAGCGTTATCCAGATTTACTGGGCGTAAAGCGCGTGTAGGCGGCTGGTTAGGTGTGATGTGAAATCTTCCGGCTCAACCGGAAAACTGCATTGCGAACCGGCCTGGCTAGAGTGCAGGAGAGGGAAGCGGAATTCCAGGTGTAGCGGTGAAATGCGTAGATATCTGGAGGAACACCAGTGGCGAAGGCGGCTTCCTGGCCTGCAACTGACGCTGAGACGCGAAAGCGTGGGGAGCGAACCGGATTAGATACCCGGGTAGTCCACGCCCTAAACGTTGTGAACTAGGTGTTGGTCGGATTGACCCGATCAGTGCCGCAGCTAACGCATTAAGTTCACCGCCTGGGGACTACGGCCGCAAGGTTAAAACTCAAAGGAATAGGCGGGGGCCCGCACAAGCAGCGGAGCGTGTGGTTTAATTCGAGGCAACGCGAAGAACCTTACCTGGGTTTGACATGCATAGGAAATTTTGGTGAAAGCCAGAACCTCCCGCAAGGGACTTATGCGCAGGTGGTGCATGGCTGTCGTCAGCTCGTGCCGTGAGGTGTTGGGTTAAGTCCCGCAACGAGCGCAACCCCTGTCCTTAGTTGAATATTCTAGGGAGACTGCCGGGCGAAACCCGGAGGAAGGTGGGGATGACGTCAAGTCCGCATGCCCTTTATATCCAGGGCTACACACACGCTACAATGGCCGGTACAACGGGTCCCGACACGGCAACGTGAAGGCAATCCCTTAAAGCCGGTCTCAGTTCGGATTGCAGGCTGCAACTCGCCTGCATGAAGTCGGAGTTGCTAGTAACCGCAGGTCAGCACACTGCGGTGAATACGTTCCCGGGCCTTGCACTCACCGCCCGTCACATCACCTGAATCTGGTGCTCCCGAAGTCGCTGGCCGAACCCGTAAGGGACGGAGGCGCCGAAGGAGTGCCCGGTGAGGGGGGTGAAGTCGTAACAAGGTAGCCGTACCGGAAGGTGTGGCTGGATCACCTCCTTTAAGGAGCTTCTCCTTATCCACCCTCTGATAAAGGGGGCCCTTCAGTGATCGATGCGATCGTTGCGGGGTTTGGAGGCTCGTCAAGTCAGAGCTCGCAGTAACGAGCGTCACTAGGTTGGCGAAGATTAGCGATGAGTTTTCGGCGCAGAGATGCGCAGGAGCGAGTTGCGAAGAGTAGCCGTCCCGAACGCGTGAGAGCGGCATCGTTTCGATGTCGGAAGGTGGCTCAGCTCGCGGTGTGAATCCGTAAGTCGTTCGTTCGTTTCGGAGTGCAAAAACAAAACAAACAGGCTCAGGGTTCAGTCCTGTCTTTCCCACTCTTCAGGCCGTTCAAGGTCTGTCCACCTCCCGCGGAGACGAGAGTTCTTCGCACGCGGAGGGAGGCGCCGGCGAGGCGCCGCCATAAGCACGGTTCGTATGCCGTGACCCAGGGGATGTAGCTCAGCTGGGAGAGCACCTGCTTTGCAAGCAGGGGGTCAGCGGTTCGAGCCCGCTCATCTCCACCAGCACATTGACAACCGAATAGGTCTATCGAGATCTTCAGTAGTGCAAGTAATTGCAAAACTGGATCCTCTTTCTAATATGAAATTTGACGTTGACATCGACCGAAAGACCGCCTCTGTGCAACTCAGCAATTGAGGAGTGGTTATAGGTCGAACAAGCTAGTAAGGGTCCGAGGTGGATGCCTAGGCACCAAGAGCCGAAGAAAGACGTGGCTACCTGCGATAAGCGTCGGGGAGTTGGAAGCGAACGATGATCCGGCGATTTCTGAATGGAGCAATCCGCTCGAGGTAATGCTCGAGCACCCCTGGTTGAACACATAGACCAGGCGGAGGCAACCCGGGGAACTGAAACATCTTAGTACCCGGAGGAAGAGATATTCCCTTAGTAGAGGCGATCGAAAAGGGAGCAGCCTAAACCGTATGCATGCCAAGGCGGCGGCCGTTGTGCACGCGGTGTTGTGGGATCGTTTATCGAGCGCTGCCGAGCTCGATCGGAGTCAAAAAGCCAGCGGTTAGCCGAAGTAGGTGGAAATCTGCGCTACATAAGGTGACAGCCCTGTAGGCGAAAGCTGACTGGCCTCCGTAACGACACCCGAGTACCCCGGGACACGCGGAATCATGGGGGAATCCGCACAGACCACTGTGTAAGGCTAAATACTCTTGGTGACCGATAGTGAAGAGTACCGTGAGGGAAAGGTGAAAAGCACCCCGGGAGGGGAGTGAAATAGAATCCTGAAACCTTGGACCTACAAACTGTCAAAGGCCTAGGTGCGTGACCTTCGGGAAGCGCAGAGGCTGATGGCGTGCCTTTTGTAGAATGAGCCGGCGAGTTACTGTCTGTGGCGAGGCTAAGGGGGTTACACCCGGAGCCGTAGCGAAAGCGAGTCCGAATAGGGCGCGACCCTGCAAGGGGCTGTAGTCGTAGGCAGTAGACCCGAAACTTGGTGACCTACCCATGGTCAGGTTGAAGCGGAGGTAAAACTCCGTGGAGGACCGAACTGACTTAGGTTGCAAACTGAGCGGATGAACTGTGGGTAGAGGTGAAATGCCAATCGAACCAAGAGATAGCTGGTTCTCCTCGAAATGCCTTTAGGGGCAGCGTTGTTGTGGGCTGTCGCAGGTAGAGCACTGAATGGGCTAGGGGCGGTTCCCCCGTTACCAAACCCAACCAAACTCCGAATGGCGGCAGGTTATACAGCAGCAGTGAGACCGTGGGGGCTAAGCTTCACGGTCGAAAGGGAAACAACCCAGACCATCAGCTAAGGTCCCTAAGTGAAGACTAAGTGGCGAAGGAGGTCGCTTCGCACAAACAACCAGGAGGTTGGCTTAGAAGCAGCCACCCTTTAAAGAGTGCGTAACAGCTCACTGGTCGAGTGAAGTGGCGCCGAAAATGATCGGGTCTCAAGTCTTCCACCGAAGCTATGGAGTTGCAGCGCAAGCTGCGATTGGTAGAGGAGCGTCGCGTACGCAGTGAAGCATGAACGTAAGTCCGTGTGGAGCGTCCGCGAGTGCGAATGCCGGCACAAGTAGCGTAAAGGTCGGTGAGAAACCGGCCCGCCGTAAATCTTAGGTTTCCTGGGCTACGTTAATCGTCCCAGGGTCAGTCGGGCCTAAGCCGAGGCCGAAGGGCGTAGGCGATGGACAACTGGTTCATATTCCAGTACCACCTCGCGTTCGTTATACCAATGGGAGGACGAAGGAGGGTAGGCCAACCGGACGATTGGATGTGTCCGGCCAAAGCTGTAGGGAGTCCTGATTGTCAAATGCGTTGGGACGCTAATCCTGAGAGCTGATGGGGAACTTCGAGCAATCGAGGTGTAGTGGCTGATCCCAAGCTTCCGAGAAAATTCTCTAGGAAGAATGCAGGTGACCGTACCGCAAACCGACGCTGGTAGATGGGAAGAGGATTCCAAGGCGATCGAGAGAAATCTGTCTAAGGAACTCGGCAAAATAACCCCGTAACTTCGGGAGAAGGGGTGCCTTTGGCGGTGTAGGAGTTTACCTCCGAAGCCGTTGAGGGTTGCAATTAAGAGGCCCAACCGACTGTTTACTAAAAACACAGGTCTCTGCGAACCCGTAAGGGGACGTATAGGGGCTGACGCCTGCCCGGTGCCGGAAGGTTAAGGGGAGAGCTGCAAGGCTTGATCTGAAGCCCCGGTAAACGGCGGCCGTAACTATAACGGTCCTAAGGTAGGAGCAAGCTGCCTCCCGCGTCGGTAACGACGCGGTAATACATTCGGCCATATGCTGGAAAACCTGGTGTATCTGGCGGTACCACGCATCGCGGCGTGGTGACAATCCGTCCAGTGCAGACAATCAGCAGGAAAGGCTCATCCGTGATGAGAATCCTCAGCGGCCATACGCCGGACATCCCGGTTCGCGGGATGAAGAGATGGTCCCAGCTGCATGGCGACATGCAGGGACGGTGTAATTAAGGAAAAGCCGTCCGCTTGCTCAGTGTGAGCAGGAAAGATTTAGAGCGAAATTC
>DATCPU010000341.1:0-5539 GCA_036569925.1 Candidatus Dormiibacterota bacterium | reverse complement strand
AGGCAGCCGTGACTCGAGCCTGGCGGAGATTCGAATCGTCATCCGCGAGGGGCGCCACCGACAGGTGCGTCGCATGGTGCATGGGATCGGCCACAAGGTGCACTCGCTCCGGCGCGTCGGGTTCGGACCGTTGAAGATCGGACGATTGAAAGTTGGCGGCTGGCGGCTGCTCGGCGATGCCGAGGTGGCCGCCCTACGTCGAGCTGTCGGAATCGAAACCGGTTTGAAGGGGGAAAGGCCCCCCTCGGATGCGGCGGGCCTGGCAGAGCCAGCTCCCGGCGCAACCCCCCTCAGTTGATCATCGCCATCGACGGCGGCGTGGCTTCTGGAAAATCAGCCGTGGGCAAACGGGTGGCCGAAGCGCTCGGCCTACCGTTCGTCGACAGCGGGCTCATGTACCGCGCAGTCACCAAGCTGGCTGCGGAGCGTGGAATCGATCCGGATGACCCGGACGCGGTCACGGCGCTCGCGAGATCGGTCGAGCTGAAGGTCGACGGAGAACGGGTTTGGGCGGATGGCGTGGAGCTGACTGATGGCATCTTCGACGCGGATCACATGGACGCGCTGCCTCGCATCTCCGCGATCCCCGGGGTGCGGGAGGCCCTGGTTGCGCAACAGAAGCGGCTTGGGCACAACGGTGTCGTGATGGCGGGCCGTGACATCGGCACCGTCGTGTTCCCCGACGCCGACCACAAGTTCTTCCTCACCGCGAGCCTCGCGGAGAAGGTGCGACGCCGTGCCGCGCAGTACGAAAGGCGCGGGGAGCACGTTGACGAAGGCGCGATGCGCAAGGAGGTGGAGGCGCGCGACCGCGTCGACACCGAGCGTGCAGTGGCGCCTTTGCGGCCCGCGAGCGATGCCACCGTGATCGACACGGACGAATTCACCCTTGAGGAGGTCGTCGACACGATCGTCAAGCACATGGGCGAGGACCGCAAAGGAAGATGATCTACGCGTTCTTGCGCTGGCTGATGCGCACAATCACGCGGACGTACCTGATCGGTCTGTTACGCGTCGCCGGCGCTGAGAACGTGCCGAGAACCGGGCCAATCATCGTTTGCCCGAGCCATTCGGGCACCCTCGACCCGCCGATGGTCCCGGCGTTCACCCCTCGCTCCGACTGTTGGAGCATGGCCAAGTCGGAGTATTTCAAGGGTGGAATCGTCGAAGTGGTGTTCCGTTGGTATCACGCATTCCCGGTGGTGCGTCACACCGCGGATCGCGCAGCCCTCAAGCGCTCGTTCGACCTCCTGAAAGGCGGCCACGCGCTGATCATCTATCCGGAGGGGACGCGTGTCGAATCGGGCGTCCTGGCCAACCCCGAACCAGGCGCAGGATTCATCGCCCAAAAGGCGGGCTGCCCGGTCGTGCCGGTCGGGCTGTCGGGAACGCGCGAATGCCTGCCGAAGGGCGCCCATTGGCCGCGCCGCGTGCCCGTCAGCGTCACGTTCGGCAAACCGTTCGTCGTCGCCTCCAAGCGGCCGGACGGAACGAGGGTCTCGCATCAGGAAGCCGCCGACGCGATCATGGTCGAGATCGCGGCGTTGCTGCCACCGGAGCAGCGAGGAGCATTCAGCGACCTGGAATCACACCGTGGCCGGCTGGCGGGAGTGACGAAGCCGGTTACTTCTGCCTAGGTGCCTCCAGAGCCGTCTGCGCCAAGCACCGCTAACGGATGCTGCCAGATCCTGAGGCCGCTTTCGTCAGGCCTTGATAGGTCACGCTGCCTCTGACCGACCAGGTTCCACCCCAGTTCATGTTCAGGCTCATATATTCCGTCGTACAGCAGCCGCTATACCGATCAACGTAGGTGGTCGGTGGGCAGTATCCGGACAAGCAGACCGGTGGGGGGTTGACGACCCTCGTCAGGATGAGCCTGAAGGAGCCGAGCAAGCGGGCGCCGCGCGAGTCGAGGATGGTGACAGTGACACTGTGCAGGGTGGAGTTGTAGTTATACACGTGCACCTGAACGCTCCAGGTAAGCGGTGGCGCGGGCTGAACCGGCTTGGCCGCGGGCTTTGGTCGAGTCGGTGCCAGGGTGGGCAATGCGGTTGGTGTCGGTAGCGGCGAAGCGGCAACGACCTGAGAAGTCGATGGCGACGCGAGCGCTGGTTGGACGGACGAGGTTGGGCTCGCGGTCGTGCATGCGACCAGGCTCGTGCCAATTGCCAAAGCCATGAGGACAAGGACCCGTCGCGAACAGCTGCTGCGCATAGTGCGATGCACGGTACGGGATTCGGGTTCGGTGTCAACAGATTCGGGCCAGATCGCCTGCGATCTCGGTGCCGCGAGAGCGGTTAGTTAATCGCCGGCCTCGCCCAGTCGTCCTCGGTGAGGCTGCCCAGGGCCGGGTTGAAGCAGGCGTCGAATGCCTCCTTCAGCGTCTGCGGCGAGAGCTTGGGCGGCTCCTGCCGATAGTTTGCAAGGTCGACCAGCCGCGCGATCAGGGCTCGTGGGTGCGAGCCGCGCAGAGGCTTCTTGCCGTAAAGGTTGTTGAGGAGATAGCCGATCGCTTTCTCGTCAAAGCTGACACCCTGCCTGTCGCACTCGTACCTGAGGATGCGGCCGAAGGCCTCTGGGGACGGGTTGCCGACGCCGATCTTGTAGGCCATGCGTCGGAGAAAGGCCTCGTCGACTAGCTCAGTGGGCGAGAGGTTCGTGGAGAACACCACCTGGCAGAGGAAGGGCAGCTCGATCTTGCGTCCCGACGCTGAGAGGTCGAGGTAGTCGACCTTCTTTTCCATCGGCACGATGAAGCGGTTGAGGAGCCTCATTGGCGGCACCTCCTGTCGGCCGAAGTCGTCGATGACGAAGACACCGGCGTTGGCCTTCCACTGCAGCGGCGCCTCGTAGTAGCGATT
Source organism: Candidatus Dormiibacterota bacterium (assembly GCA_036569925.1). GTDB lineage: Bacteria > Chloroflexota > Dormibacteria > Dormibacterales > Dormibacteraceae > Palsa-872. Next base: position 2,678 of record DATCPU010000341.1, on the reverse strand, counting down.
GGACTGGTCGTACGTGAGGTCGAGCTGCTGCAGCTTGAGCTCACCACCGGCGACCACGACGGGACGTTCGACCTTGACCAAGCGCCGATCGATCGGCTGATCGCCCTCGGCGATCTTGTGATAGACGGGGTCGATGACCCTGATGATCTCGTCACCGACGGAGACCGCGTGCGGGATCTCGATCGGGGCGCCCATGAGAAGCGCCATGCGCTCGGTGATCGTGCTCTTGCCGTTGCCCGGAGCGCCGAAGATGAAAAGCGAGGCGCGTGACACCATGGCGCCGCCGATCTGGTCGATGACGTGCTGCTCGAGCTCGAGGGTGCCGAGCGCCTTCTTCAGGGCCGAGTCGGTGACGTTCGCCTTGCCAGTGACCTGCGAGCGGACCAGCGATAGGTAATCCTCGAAGTTGACCGGGCACGGTCCGAGGTACCTGGTCTGCACCGACGACATCTCGGCCGCGCGCTGACGGCCGGCGCTGGAGACTGTGTAGTTCATACGCACCGGAATCGGGCGGCCTTCCACCGCCGGCTCATTGGAGAATCCCAATGTGTCCATCAACTGGGTCTTCTGGAATTCCTCGATCAGCGGCTGGAGCGTTTCGAACGGCAGGCCCAACCTGGTTTCGAGCGCAGCGCCGCTCAACTGATCGGAGAACGCCAGGGTTCGCAGCAGCAAGCTCGCGACGAGGTCCCGCCTGACGTGCAGATCTTCGATTCGCTTGGGTGCCTCGATCGCCCCGGTCAACATCGCGGGAAATATAGCAACCGGCGCTCGGATTAGGCCCCCACTAGAGCGCGAGCGACTCAAGGCGGCACATCCCGGTCCCATGGCCTGCACTCGTAGAATCGGGAACGGCTTTGCCGGAATACGCAGCTCTCGACCTCGAGACGACAGGTCTCGACCCAGCCCGAGACCGAGTGATCGAGGTCGGCGCCGTCGCTTTCACGCCCGACCGCGTCAGCGGGACCATGGAGCGTCTGGTCGATCCTGGGCGGGCCGTGCCCGATACCGTCTTGCGCCTTACAGGTATCCGGCAAGAGGAGCTTCGCGGAGCGGCGAGCCCTCAAGAGGCCCTACATGAGCTGGCGGAGTTTATTCGCGGTCGTCAGCCTGTCGGACACGGGGCGCGCCTCGACGTCGACTTCCTCGCTGCTGCCGGGTTGTGGGACCCCGCGCTCGAGATCCTCGACACGCTGGACGTCGCGCGCATCCTGCTGCCAGGAGCTGCGAGCCACAGCCTGCCGCTGCTCGCAGTCGAGCTCGGCTTCTCCCAGCCGAGGCCGCATAGGGCGCTCGACGATGCAGACGCGACGCGCCAGCTGCTGCTGCGGCTTCGCGACGAGGCGGCCTCCCTCGACGACGGATTGAAGGACTCGATGCTGGCCCTGGTCGCACCTTACGAGTGGTCGGTGGCGCGCTTCTTTGCCGACGCCCTGTCTGCGCCCCACCCTGACCCGGTCCCCGCGTCTGCAGCGCGCGTTCACCGGACTCAATCCGGGAAGGACGGTTTGCCGCCTGACGATCCAGGCCTGGTGGCGGCACTGCTTGGCCCGGAGGGTCCGCTCGCGGGCGTGCTGCCCGGATATGAGCACCGCGAACCTCAGCTTCAGATGCTGCTGGCCGTCGCACAGATCCAGGGGCGTGGGGGAGCGCTCGTGGTTGAGGCTGGGACCGGCACCGGCAAGAGCCTCGCGTACCTGGTGCCGTCAATTGCTCGCGCGGTCCGGCACGACGAGCGGGTGGTGGTCTCGACCAACACCCACACGCTGCAAGAGCAGCTGATGACCAAGGACATTCCGGGATTACGCGACTGGTTGCCGTGGGACTTCACCGCATGCCTCCTGAAGGGCCGCTCCAACTACGTGTCGCTGCGCCGCTGGCGGCGCTACCTGGCGGAGGTCTGTCATGACTCCGAGGAGCTGCGTTTCAAGCTCAAAATCCTGGTCTGGCTTCATTCGACGGAGAGCGGCGACCGTTCGGAGCTGAGGCTTCACGGCAAGGAAGAAGTCATGTGGGCGCGGATCGCATCCGACCCGTTGGACTGCGTCGGCATTCACTGCACCAAAGAGGACTGCTACGTGCACCGCGCCCGGGCTGAGGCGGAGGCCGCCGATCTCGTCGTGATCAACCACGCGCTCCTGCTGGCGGACGCGGAGGTCGGTGGCGGGCTTTTGCCGCCGTTCGACCACCTGGTCATCGACGAAGCCCATCACCTCGAGGAAGCGGCGACACGAGGCCTGCGTCAGGAGGTGGACGGCCCGGGCCTCGCCGCCCTTCTGGAGCGGCTGGTGCCTGGCAGGACGCCCCCACCCCCACGTGACTCGCGTCGCGAGTCTGGGGTGACCTCCCGCGCCTTCGGCGCGGGGACCCCAGAGGTTGGGGAGGCCAATGGGCTCCTCTCGGAGCTTCGACGCCAGCCGCACCTCGGAGCTTCCGGCGATGCGCTCGCTGAGGCCCAGCCGCTGACGGTGGTCGCCGAACAGCGAGTTCGCGAACTATTCGAGTCTGCGGCGGTATGGGTGGGTGCGCGGCTAAATGACGCCGAACGGCGGGACGACTCGCTCCGCTTGACGGCGACCATCCGGGAAGACCCGGCGTGGGACCAGATCAGGGTCGCCGGGGAAAACGCGGCAACCGCGCTCGCAGTGCTTGATGGTGCATTGCGGAAGGCGGTGAGC
>DATCPU010000340.1:0-6499 GCA_036569925.1 Candidatus Dormiibacterota bacterium | reverse complement strand
CCTCGGAGTCGCTCGCCGCCGACTCGCGCGTCCTTTACGAGCTGGCGACCGCCGCCTTACGCACCCCGCAAGTGACGGCAGCCCTATCACTGGTGTGTGAGCGGGCCATTGCCCTGACATCGGTCAGCCGTTTCGCCCTCGTCGCGGTGGACTTCAATAAGGAGGCGACTGCCTTGGCCGGCGGGGAGCTGACACTGGACGAGGTCCACGAAGCCGCCTGGGCGTATGAGAGCAAGCGCTCGGTCGGCGTCACGATCACGGGTGGGGCAGTCAAGCTGATGAAGACCTATCCGGTGGCGGCGACCCCCGCATACCTGCCTCTGGCGAGTGGGGTGGCGGTGATGCGATTCAATTCGGATCATCCGGAACCACGCGAGCTCCGCAGACTCGCCGCGCTCATCGGCCTAGCCGATCTCTTGATGGACCGCCGGCGCGCGGCCGTCGAGTCCGAGAGGGCGCGTGGATTCGAGGCCTCGGACAAGCTGAAGGCAGCCATCCTCTCGTCCCTATCGCACGAGCTGAAGAGCCCAATCGCCTCGCTCCGAACGGGGCTCACGGCGCTCCTCGCGCCGCAGGCAGGGCTGCAGCCCGAGCAGCAGGAGCTGATCGTCGACCTCGACCGGCAGGCCACGCGCCTCGACCGCCTGGTCGGCGACATGCTCGCCCTCTCGCGTCTGGAGGCGGGTGTCGAGCTGGACAAGGAGCCTCACGGCTTCGCCGAGCTGGTGGGGACCGCTCTGTACCAGCTGCGCCCGGACCTGAAGGGACATGAGGTCGTCGTCGACCTGGCCGACGACCTGCCGCCTGTCGAGGTCGATGAGCTTCAGGTCGGAAGGGTGCTGGCCAACCTCATCGAGAACGCGCTGGAGTGGGCGCCCGCGAGCGGAGGCCTCGCCATCGGCGCAGCCGCCCGCGATTCGCTGCTTGAGGCGTGGGTCGAGAACGACGGGCCAGAGATCGCGCCCGTCGACCTCGATCGGATCTTTGAGACCTTCTGGACTCGCCGTGCACGCGGGAGCGGGCTCGGCCTCGCGATCTGCAAACGTGTCGTGGAAGCGCATGGCGGCACCATCCGAGCCGAGAATCGCCGGCGCGGCCCTCGCTTCACGTTCACGCTGCCGCTGGCGCGAGTGGCCGCGCAACCATGAGTGGACGCGTCTTGGTCGTCGACGACGAGGTGGAGATGCAGCGCGCCCTGCGCGCGGGCCTCGGCTACCACGACTTCGAGGTGCACGCCGTGGGAAATGGGGAGGAAGCGATCAGGGAAGCTGCAGCGTGGCGTCCCGACGTCATCCTTCTAGACCTCGGTCTTCCAGGCGCGCTGGACGGGTTCGGTGTCCTGCAATCGTTGCGACCGGCGACACGGGCCGCGGTGATCGTGGTCAGCGTGATGCCTGGAGAGAAGGACAAGGTGCGGGCGCTCGACCTGGGCGCCGATGACTACCTGGTCAAGCCATTTGGCACCGAGGAGCTGGTGGCGAGGATTCGCGCCGTGCTCCGGCGGCAGGTGGACGTTTCGGCCGGGGAGCCGGTCGTCCGCGCCGGTGACCTGGCGATCGATCTTGCCAGGCGGTCGGTGACGGTGGGCGGGCGGGCCGTGAAGCTGACCCCGACCGAGTACGAGCTGCTGCGCTACCTGGCTCTGCATGCCGGCAAACCGGTGACGCACAGCACCCTCCTGCGGCAGGTGTGGGGCGAGTACGCGGTGGGCGACAAGTACAACACGCGATACGTGGTCGCCCAGATCCGAAAGAAGCTGGGCGACGACCCGGCCAACCCGCGCTACATCGTCAACGAACCAGGGGTTGGGTACAGGCTAGAAAACTGAACGGCTAGAGCTCGCTGTGGCTCCGGTTAAGCAGGTATGCGGCCAGCAGCGTCGTGACAACGATGCCGGGTGACCAGCCGAGGCCCGGACCGAACGGATCGTAAGCCGACAGGTCGACGCCAACCGCCAGGCCGCTGACCGCCGCGAACACCATCACTATCAGCGCGCCCCGCACGTTCCCATGCCGGGCGAAGAACAGCTCCATCTCAAGGCGCCAGCCGCGTCGATGGGAGCGGTGACGAACGGCACGTGTGACGGCCACATGCGCCGGAACGCGCCGGCCGTGCTTGAAGCGGGCGGCGGTCGGTAGGGGCTCCGGTGGTAAGTGCTCGACCTCGCGGTCGGGTGGTGGAGGCTCCTCGAGCGGCTCCCAAAGCGGCTGCTTCCGATGGTTCCTGTAGAGCACAAAGCTGATGACTCCAAGCACCAGCCAGCCGAGGTAGATGAAAGTCGAGTTCGAGATGTTCTGGAACATCAGCTGGGTGAAAACTGTGCCGATCGCAATCGCACCGACCACTGAGAGGATTGGGATGCTGTCGCGGCCGAACTTGACGTTGCCTGGCATTCTGTACGGCCTGTAAAGCTCAGGCTCCACGAACCGAAGGCGCATCACCGATAGGTGAGCCGAGCAGAAAGCGAATGTCGCGGCCAGCGAGTAGACGGCGCTCATGAGGTCGATCTCCGTCGAACCGATGACGATGCCAGGCAGCACCAGCAGGCCGGCCGCGATGCCGAAGATGATGATCGACATGTAAGGCGTCTTGAAGCGCGGGTGAAGTTGTCCGAACACTCGAGGCAGGCTGTCCGCGCCGGCGAGCGAATAGCCAAGGCGCGAGATGCCGATCAACCCGGCATTGGTGGCGATCACGAGGATCGTGAAAGCGAGAAAGCCAACCCACAGGCCTGACCAGAAGGCGAGCGTCTGAAAGCCACGCTGCGCGAACCCGACGGTCACGATGCCGGACACCGGGTCCGCTTTCCACTCCGTTCCCAGCAGCGTTGTGAACATGCCGGTGTGGTGATCGAACGTCACTGGAAAAACACTCACGCCGATCGTGGGCAGAAACGCCGAGACGAACAGCACCGCCGCGATGACCCAGAACGTGGCGCGTGGCACCGACCGGCCGGGGTTCTTGGCCTCCTCCGAAAGATTGGAGATCGTTTCGATCCCTGTGTAGCTGACCATCGCGATCGATACCGAGGCCAGGAAGTTGCCCCACGTGGGGGCGACGCCAAGGTGAATGTTGTCGAGGACGGTTTTGACGTTCAGGAGGATGACCACCCCGAGGATCACGAGGACGAACTGGGTGATGAGATCGGTGAACGCCAGCACCAGGTTGAGGACGCTCGATTCCTGGATGCCGACAACGTTCAGCACTATCAGCGCGCTGATCAGGACGATGGTGGCGGCAACGTGCCACTGGTTCTCTGTTTTCAAGGTCTGAATGAAGGGCACGTACTTGCCGAAGATGCCGAGGTAGCTGATGGCGAAATAGGCCGAAATCGAAACCGTCGCCGTGTAGTTGAGGAGTTGGACCCACCCGACCAGGAACCCAATCGGCCCGTTGAACGCGCGCCGCGCGAAGCTCGAGCTGCCGCCGGCGTGGGGCAGGGCGGCGGTGCCTTCGGCGTAGTTGAGCGCCGTGGTGACGAAGATGAAGCCGGCGAGGATCAGCGCGAGCGGCGTGAGGCCAAGGGCGAACGCGGCTGTGACGCCAAGCGCGTAGTAGATGCTCGATCCGACATTGCCGTAGCACGCTGCGAAAAGAGAAGGTGCTCCAAGGGTGCGCGGCAGCTTGGCGGCGCGGCGGACGACGACCCTGACGTCGCCTGGGCGCCGGCCTCGCCTGGCGACTGAGTCTCGACTCATCGGTGAGAAGTTAATTCATCGGGTCACATCCATACGACCTCCATACGGCGCGCGCCTCCAGCCAAACGGCCTCCTCACAGCCCGGCTCCTAGCGTGCCAGTCATGCGCAACGCCATAGTCAACCTGCCAACCGACCGTTCGATCCAAGAGCGGCGCCAAGCGTTGAGGGCCGCCGTGCGCCAGCTCGACAGTGCGGAGCTGTACCTGGCCGCCGTGACCTACATGGACCTTGCGGATCAGTCGGTGGATCGGGCGGTCGGGCGCCTGCGCGCGGACCTGGACGCCCTCAGGCGATACCTCGCCGATCAGCGCGACGGCAACACCCTTTGAGGCAGGCTGCAGCGCCTGCGCGCCGCCACATCAAGGTGCGCGGCGGAAACCTGGGCGCCTTCCTGTGCTGGGCGGTCGTGTTCGCGGACATCGGGACGTCCATCTACTACGTGCCGGGAATCCTGCACTCGCAGTTCACCACCCGATCGGCAATCTTCGTCCTCATGACCCTGTTCGTCTTCATCCTGCTTTGCGTGAAATACGCGGAAATCACATGGCGTTACCCGGAGGGAGGTGGTGTCGTCAACGTCGCCTCGCAGGCGCTGCATCCGTTTGCGGGGTTGCTGGGCGGCCTTTTCATCCTGGTTGACTATTACCTGACGGCGGCTTTGAGCGCCCTGTCAGGCACTCTGTACCTGGCGATCGTGATGCCGGCGCTGACACCCTGGGTCGTGCAGGCCACCGTGGTAGCTCTCATTGGCCTTGGAATCCTCAACTTCATGGGCATCAAGGAGAGCGCTCGGACAACTGCGATCTTCGTTTGCCTGGCCGGGGGCGGGCAACTGGCTGTCGTCATCGCGACCGCTCTGTTCCTCGGGCCGTCCGGCATCCTGCACAGCTTCAGCGCTGTCACGCGGGGACCTCAGCTGACGCCCCTTCTCGTGCTCACCGGGTACGGCGCCGCCTTTCTCGCCTTCTCCGGACTGGAAAGCATTGCGCAGCTCGCCCCAGCGATGCGTGAGCCTCGCAAGAGGGTCTCCTATCGAGCGATGGGCGCTGTCGTGTTGACGATGGCGATCACCAGCCCGTTGCTGACCTTGTGGTCGACCACGCTGCTGAACGCGAACTCAGATCCGAACCAGTTCATCTCGTTGCTCGGCGCGCACGTGGCGGGACAAGTCCTGGGCGATTACGTAGCCGTGAGCGGGGCTTTGCTTCTGGTCTTCGCCAGCAACACCGCGATCATCGGCGCGTATCACGTGTTCATCGCGCTGACGCGCATGGGCTTCCTGCCGCGACTTCTAGAGCGCCGCAACTCCTGGCGCCGAACCCCACACTGGGCGGTTCTTGCCGCGGTCTTGCTGCCGGTCGTCATCATCATCGCCTCCAGCGGGAGCGTGAATCTCCTGGGGGACCTTTACGCATTCGGTCTGCTCGGCACGTTCGTGCTCACGTGCGTGAGCCTGGATGTCGTCCGTTGGAGGGAATACAAGAGCTGGAGCCCTGTTCTCATAGCTTTCTTCGCCGTGGGCGTATTGACAACCCTCCTGGTGGTTGTCGCCTGGATCGTGAACATCGTCGAAAAGAAGGACGCCACGATGTTCGGCGGCGGTTTGACGTTGATAGGTTTGATCGTGGGTCTCGCAACGTACCGGTACAACCGAGGGCGGCGACCACGCGTGTTCCCGGTGCCGTTCCGGCCTCAGCGGGCGGCAGCGTCCATCGCTGGCATGCTCGGCAACCGGCCGTCAGCGGGCGAGGTGCTCGTCATCCTGCCGCACGAGCAGCTCGCAGCCGAGGCAGTCATCGAGGAAGCCGTGCGCGCCGCCTCCGGCCGCGGAGCTGTGTTTCTGTTCAGGGGCAATCGATACCCCAACCAACATCACGAGCTGCTGGAGGTCAGCGACCCTTACCTGAAGGACTACGCGGCGCGTGATGGCTTCTCTCGGGCCGAGCTGCTCGCCCGCAAACACATTCCCAACCGTCGATACGTCTACGTGCCGGGCAATCTCCCGCGCGAGATTGTGGCGGAGGTCTGGAGGGTCGTTGCGCCAAGGGAGACGGTGGTCACCGTGGACGACAGGGACATGCTTCCGCCGATGGCGGTCGACCGCGTGCACAGGCATGTGAATGACGGCACCACGGTCCTGCACATGTACACGGCGAAGGCCCGGGCGGTGCCGGAAGGCATCACGGCGTGATGATGAGGTCCTTCAGCTCTCGCGGGTAGTTCGTCATCACGCGGTTGCCACCCTCGGTGATCACAACCGTGTCGGAGTGGCGGAAGCCGCCCAGGTCTCGTACATATACGCCGGGCTCGACGGTGAACACCATGCCCGGCTCCAGCACGGCTTCATCGCCGCGGTCCAGGAATGGCGCTTCGTGCCCTTCCAGCCCGATCGAGTGGCCGGCGTGGTGGCGCAGGCTGTCCTTAACCCCAAGCTCCTCGGCCAGCTTCACAGTCGCCAGCTCGACCTCGCCTGCGGTGACGCCGGGTGCCATGACCTCGATCGCGCGGGATTGGAGCGCCAGCATCGCCGCGAAAGCGCTCTCCTGCTCATTGGTTGGCTCGCCCACGATCATCGTGCGCTCCAGCTCGCTGTTGTAGCCGTCGATGTCCGCGCCCGCCCCGGTGACCAGCACATCTCCCTTCTGGATCCCGTGTCCCTTGACGAAGCCGTGGGGCATCGCGGTCGAGCGGCCGCCTACAAACATCGCGGTGAGGCCGCTGCCGTTGTGGCCGCGCGGGCGCCACCCTGGCATCTCGTGGACCATCTCGTAGAGGGTCTCCGCCGCGGTCGGCGTGTAGC
>DATCPU010000339.1:0-8177 GCA_036569925.1 Candidatus Dormiibacterota bacterium | reverse complement strand
GGTGTTTGCAGGCTTGGTCGCCTTCGGTCGGGCGTTCGCCGCGGAGCGCGAGCAAGCCTCTCTGGAAGCAATGCTGCTCACGCCTGCGCCGGCTGCCGCGATATTTGCCGGCAAGGCCATCGCAGCCGCCCTCTTATTGATCGTCTGCGAGATGGTCCTGTTGCCCGCGATGACGCTGTTCTTTGGTACACCGCTCAACCCCGCTCTGGTCTTGGCGGTTCTTCTTGCGACGGTCGGCATGGCCGCCCTGGGCTGCCTGTTCGCCGGCATCGTCGCGCGGGTGCGCTCCAGAGAGGTGCTGTTGCCGCTTCTGACGTTGCCGCTTTGGATTCCGTTCATCGTCGCCGGCGGCCAGGCCGTCCAGGTGGCGATGGGCGCAAGTGGCAGCTACAACCAGTCGGTGGCCTTGCTCATCGACTTCGACATACTGTTCGTGGTGCTCACGTCGCTCGCGGCGAGGTTCGTCCTCGATGACTAGGTACATAAGGCTCGCGGGGGCAGCCGTCCTTTTGATGCTTGCCGCGGCGGCACTGATCTTCCTGTATGCGCCCGAGGACTATTTGCAGAAGGAGCCGCAACGCATCTTCTACCTGCATGTCAGCGCCGCCATCGCGGCATTTGCCTGTTTTGCAGTTGTGCTGGGAGCCAGCGTCGCCTACTTGCGAACCGAGAGCGCGCGGGCCGATCGGATCGCCCGTGCGGCCGCGCTTGTCGGTGTCGTTCTGACCTCGGTCACGCTGGTCATGGGGATGCTCTACGCGAAGCCGATATGGGGCACATTCTGGTTGTGGGATGCACGGCTGACATCAACGTTGGTGCTGTGGATTATCTACATGGGCTATTTGTTGCTTCGGCGTCTCGCCGAGCCCGGACGGCAGACTGCTCGCCTCGCAGCAGTGGTCGGCATTTTCGGGTTTGTCGACGTGCCCATCGTCTATTTCAGCGTGACGTGGTGGCGAGGCCACCATCCGGGACCCGTGATCGTCAGCGACGCACTGCCTCCGGCGATGCTGTTCACATTCCTGGTGACGATGGTCTGCACACTATTCCTGGCGGCCGTGATGATCGCCATCCGTTACCGCATCGAGACGCTCGCCGATGCGGCGGAAGAAAGCCCAGCCCCGGTCGCCCAGCTGGTCGGCGCGCCGCGCGAGCCGGAGCTCGCCCGGTGATCTATCTCGTCGCCGCGTACACGGCAGCAGTACTCATCCTCGGTGGCTTCCTCTTGCTGTCGTTGGGCACGTTGCGCGAGCTGTCGGCGAAGGTACCGACAAAGAAATAGGCCTTCTCTTTCAAGTCGGCCTCGCCGCATCGATTTGAATTGGCGAGGCCTCCTCTTTCGAGTCGGCCTCACATCAAAAACGCGCCAGGTCCCCGTTGTACCTCGTTGGTGACGGCGTGGCCTATGCAGCCACAAGGCTCGCCGGGATGCCGGCTTTGCCTAGCTTCCGTCGGCGCTGGGCGGTTGGAGCGCCTCGCGCAGCTTCGGCGCCAGGCCGGCAAGGATGCGCTCGGTCAGGCCCCAGACCACGCTGTCCTCGTGGGCGAGGTAGCGATAGCGCCAGGGGCCGGCCGACTCCAGCCACGCGCCGTCGTCAAGGAGGGTTTCCAGCGGTATTTGCAACACTCCCTCCAGCTCGCTAGGCTCGTGCACGAACTCGGCAACCGGGCCTGGCAGATGCGCAACAAATGGCACGACAGAAAAGTTCGAGACCGCTGCGTAGATCATCTCACCGGCGCCCAATGGGACCAGGCGGCCGCGTGGCACACCGATCTCCTCTGAGACCTCGCGTTCCGCAGCCTGCCATGCCGACTCGCCCTCATGGACGCCGCCGCCGGGCAGGGCGACCTGCCCTGGGTGATCTCGAAGGTCCGCGCGGCGCCTGACGAAAGGCACCTCCCATCGCCCGCCGGCCTCGTAGAGCACGAATACGACAGCCGCCTTGCGCGCGCCCCTACGGAACTCGCCCCACTGCTCCACAGGATTGAACAGGCGTTCGAGCCGGGCCAGGAATTCGTTGCGTTCGGAGCTCACAGGCCCTCCAGATTTGGTGATTGGCTTCCCGAGCAGTAAGCTAAGAAAGGTAGCTGAGATGATCGACCGAACAAGCACGCGTATCGAGCAGCAGGAAGCGGCACTCCGCCGGCACAACCGGCGCCGCTACGCCTTCCAGCGGATGCTGGAGGCCACCGACAGGGTCCTGTGGCGCCTCGAGGAGATGAACCGGGACGGCGTCAAGACGGTGCCGGCGCCGGTGCGCGCCGAGCTCCGGGAGGCCGTCGAGACCATGCCCAACCACGTTCGCGAACCGCTAAGGGACGGTGGGGTGGTGCAGGACACGCTCGACAGCCTTTTTGAGATCCAGGAGCGCTTGTTCCGCTGGCGCTTCCCGGACTGGGACGACACCGAGCCGGACGACTTCGACTACGCAAGCTAGCGGCGGATCTGGCGATCCGCCTTGTGAGAGGGAACCCCCGGTGGTTCCCCTCACCGGCCGGCGCTTCGCGCGGGCCTGCTCTCCCTCCGGTATATCGATGGGATTTTTCTAAAGGGAACTCCTGGCCTCGCTTGTGAGGCGCTGATACAAAGTCATGGCCGGGGGGACCCCGGCCAACCAGGCCACGCTAGCTGTATACACCCCCTGTCCGCATGGCCTCTGTCTAGGCGCTTGCGAAGGTTAGGACCAGGTCCGTGGCGTACGCGGTTAGAAAGCCCAGCAGTAGGCCCCAGGCGAACGTGGGCGGTGTGCTCAGCTTGCGCCCCACGTTGAACAGCTCGTTCACCACGTACAGCAGGGCGCCCGCGGCGATCGCCAGGAAGGCCACGTAAAAGTAGTTCGAGCTGGCCAGGTAGCCAATCCAGGCTCCGATGAAGGTGGGTCCGCCGCCGATCAAGCCGGCGAGGCCGAGGAAGGCCCACGAGACTGGCTTGGCCTCCATCGTCATCGGGGCAGCGATGCCGAATCCTTCGGTGATGTTGTGCAGGGCGAAGCCGACTACCAGGACGCCCGCGAAGGCAATCGCTCCAGTGTGGGCTGACTGGCCGATGGCCAGTCCTTCAGAAAGGTTGTGCAAACCAAGGCCGGTGGCGATCGCAAGCGACAGCGACTGCGGGCTGGGGCTGTGCGCGCCATGCTTCAGGCGGCCGAAGATCGCGCGGTTGAAATAGACAAGGCCGAGCAGCCCTGCGGCGATCCCGACTGCAAATATCGCCGCGATGATCACGAATGGGCCGCTGTCGCCGGTTCGGGCCCCCGCCACCGCGAGGGTCACCTTCTCGCCGGCGTGGCTGAGGATGTCCCAGAGGAGGAACACGAGAATTCCAGTCGCGAATGCGTTGAGGAAGCCCTGGACCGATTTCGGAAGGCCGCGCAGGCGTGCCACCGGCAAGCCAAGGAAGATGGTGGCTCCGGCGATGCCTCCCAGTAAAACCGCTGTGGCTTGGTTCATAGTTGGTTCAAAGGATTAGTACGTGCAAAAGGCACAATTAGATCAGTCTAACGCGGCCTCGAGAGCCCCTTCGGAGGTGGTGGCCCACTACCTCGAGGCCATTTATTACATGTGGTCCGAGGGTGAGCCATTGCGCAGCGCGCGCCTGGCCGACTGGTTGGGCGTCAGCCGGCCGACGGTGACGGTGGCGGTGCGTCGCATGTCCGGGTACGGCATGGTGCGAATGAACAAGCGCAAGGAGATCGAGCTCACGGCCGCCGGGCGTCGGGCCGCTGAGGCGATCGTCAGGCGGCACCGGATCATGGAGCGCTGGCTGACCGATGGGCTCGGCCTCGATTGGGTGACTGCGGACGAGGAGGCGGCGCGGCTGGAGCATGCCGTCTCCGAGGTGGTCGAAAGACGGCTCTACGAGGTGTTGGGCAGGCCAACAACCTGCCCCCACGGCAATCCGATCCCGGGATACTCCAAAGCCGTGCCGAGAGAGGTCCGGCTGGCGAGCCTCGAGTCGGGTACTCACGCATCGGTGTCGCGAGTGTCAGAGGTCGCCGAGCGGGAAGCGCCGACCCTGCTCAGCTACCTACACAACCGCAGGCTCACGCCTGGTCGGGAGATCGCGGTGCTTGAGGTCGATGCCGTCGCCCGCACCATCCGAGTCCGGGCCGGCAAGCGCTCGGTGACACTCAGCCACGACACTGCTGCCAAGCTATGGGTGGTACCCAAATGAGCCAGCTGGACGATTCTCACGACCTGCAGGCGATGCGCGAACGCGTCGCGGCCGCACGAGCGGACCTGGCGCGGACGCCAGTGTCAGAGGCTCGCGGTACCGGGCCTCTCGATCCCACGACGGGCGAGGCGTGGCATCGTGGCAACGTCCTTGGCCATATGAGCGAGATGCTCGACTACTGGACGGGCCAGATCGAGCAGGCGATCGCCGGATCGGGCACGATGGGCCGGGACGAGAAAGGGACTGCGTCGAGGCGTCACGGCATCGATCAGGGCGAGGGACTCTCCGTTGTTGAGCTGCGGAAGGCGATCGACAAGAAGATCGGGCGCGTCCTGGTGGTGATGGCGGCGATGACCCCTGACGACCTGGAGCGGACGGTCGACTTCCACAATCGCGAAGGTAACCGCCAGGCACGCGTCGGCGAGCTACTTCAGACCCTGGTCGTGAGCCACCTCGAGGACCACATTCAGCAGCTGGGCGGGTTGCGGTGAGCAAATCGCCCGTCTGCTAAATACAGGGGTACGCTTATCTGATGTCGCAACACCCGTTCGATTTGTTCAAAGACCTTGCAATCCTTCAACCCGGCAAGGGAACGCCGATCGACCCCGCCGCCGAGGAGGCGTTCGAGGCGCGAGGGAGGCGCCGACGCTACGCGGGCCTGGCGTGGATCCCTGGTCTGGGGATCGCGCTCACGCTCGCAGCGTGGTCGGGCAGCGCAATCGTCGGCGTCGCGCTCCTGGTGATCCTGGTCGTCGCGCTTTTCGTCTACGCCGAACGCGGAGATCGGGTAGCCGCTCTGATTCGCCGGCGCCGAGGGTAATCAGGCTCGGCCTCCTCGTCAGGCCATGTGTGTGGCCACTACCTCGCCGCAGAACGCACATCGTCGCGCGTCGATCGGAATCTCGCTCCGGCATTCGGGACACTTCTTGGTTGTCGGGTCCGAAGGCTCCTTCTTTGAGCGCGCCATCCATGCGGTGTAGGGCACGATGACCAGGAAGTAGATGACCGCGGCGATCAGCAGGAACGCGATCAGGGCGTTGAGGAAATCTCCATAGAGAAACTTGCTCTTGTTGATGGTGAATGACATCGTCGAGAAGTCGGGCTGGCCGCCAATCGCAGCGATTAGAGGAGTCACCAGGTCCTTGACGAAAGCAGTGATGACGACACCGAATGCGACTCCGATCACCACAGCGGTCGCAAGCTCGACCACATTGCCCCGCAGCAGGAAGGCCTTGAATCCTTTCACCGCCCGACTCCTCGCTTAAAGATTACTGACCGACAACACGACTTTCCCGAACTGCTCCGTATTGTCAACCCGCGTCAGAGCTTCTTGTACCTGATCGAGTGGATAAACGGTGTCGACCACGGGCCGCAGGCCCTCGTCGATCGCTTTCAACACGGCCTCGAACTCGGAGGCGTTGCCCATTGTCGATCCCAGCAGGTCGGCCTGGCGGAAAAAGAGCCTGGGCATTGTGATCTCTGCCTTGACTCCCGACGTGGAGCCGCAGGTCACGATCCGTCCACCCATCGCGAGGGAGCGCATCGACTCCTCGAGCGTGGCCGGTCCGACGTGCTCGAACACCACGTCGACGCCGTCCTTGGTCGCCGCGCGAACGCCCTTGCTGAATGCACTCGAGTCGAAGACAGCGTCAGCGCCCAGCTCCATTGCCCTCTTGCGTTTCTCCTCGGAGCGGCTCGTCGCCAGGACCCGGGCGCCGAGGTGCTTGGCGATCCCGATCGCCGCGACGGCGACTCCCGCCCCCGCACCGACGACGAGCACCGTCTCGTCCGCGCGCAACCGGGCGCGCGTGGTGAGCATGCGCCAGGCCGTCAAGAACGTCAGCGGAAACGCGGCCGCCTCCTCCCACGAAAGTGCCTGCGGCTTGCGGAAAACGTTGCGGGCATCGATGTGGATCAGCTCGCAGGCGGTCCCGTCCGAGTGCTCGCCGAGGACGCCGAAGCTCGCGCACTTGACGTTCTCGCCGGCCCGGCAAAACTCGCACTCCCAGCAGCAGAGGGTGGGGAAGATGACGACTTCATCACCGGCCTTCCACGACCGCTCCGTGGACGCTTGCACCACGCCCGCGCCGTCGGCGGCGATAACGCGTGGGGGTGTCACGCGCTGGGCGCCGTGGGCGAGCCACAGATCCAGGTGGTTGATCGACGACGCCTTGATCGCCACGGCGACGGTTCCGGCCTTGGGTTCCGTTCGGGGCCGTTCGCGAACCCGAACGCCCGTCGGGCCGATCGGCTCCTCGTAAACGGCGGCGCGCCCCTGGCTGAGTACTTCCATGAAATTCATCTAATCCGGCCCATTTGCGAAAGTTAACAAGATCGCCGGGGGCGCCGCGAAGGCGGCAGCCATAGACTGGGGTCTCTGCTTCAAGGGCTTATGCGGATCCTGGTAACCATCCTCACCTTCCTGACGCTGCTGTTGCACGCCGTCCCCGTGCAGGCGGCCGACGCCTTGCCGCCCGGCCATCAGGCGAGCCCCTACGTTCGCTGGAGCTACCCGAGCCAGATGAAATATGGGCCTATCGAGAACGGCAATGGCAAGACAGGAATGGCGGCGGCCGCCGGCGCGTTCCTCACTCTCCCATTCATGGCCCCCGAATACATCACCTCGATCTTCGATCACTGCTCGCCGGACTACGGGATCAATGGCCATACCTGCCGGTATGACGGAGTCATCGCTTCGGCCAAGGTAGGTGGGCCTGATCCCACGTTTGACGCAGGCTATGCGCAGACTCCCGGCGGCCAGGATTATGTCTACTACGACGGCCACGACGGCTACGACTACGGCCTCTACTACGAACCGGTGGCAGCCGCGGCCGGCGGCGTGGTGATGCTTTCGGGCTGGGCTGTGCCTTCCTGCCACACCTGCCTCAGCGGGTTGACCATCGAGATCGATCACGGCAACGGGCTGCTGTCGTACTACGGTCACCTGTCTCAGCTGGACGTGTCGGTCGGGCAGAGGGTCCGCCGAGGCCAGGTCATCGGGCTCTCGGGCAGCACGGGCACGGCGACGGGGCCGCACCTACATTTCGGTATCTACCGCATCGGTGGCGGGGGCCCCATCGATCCATACGGTTGGGGCGGCTCGTATCCGGATCCCTACTCGAAGGACATCGGCGACCTGTGGCTCACCGGGTCACCCCGCTACGCCAACATTCCGATGCCCAAGGTCACCATCACCGCGGTGGCGAGCAAGCGTGACCCGAAGGCGATCACGGTCTCCTGGTCCAGCCCAGGCGGTGGTGACCAATTTGCCGTCTATGCGGTCGGGCTGGACGGGGCCTTCAAGAAATGGGCCGGCAACGCAGGGGCCGGCAAGGCGGTCTTTCACGGGCAGCCGGGCGCGTACTACTGGTTCTGGGCGTCGGTCACGACCGACCTGGGCTGGAAGGACGCCAACGGCTCATCAGTCGTTTGGCTCAAGGGCAACCCCCGAACGGAGCAGTAGGCCCCGGCTCGCCGGCCAAATTCAGCCAAAAGGGCACGAATGGTGGTGGCGCGGCGGGGAATCGAGCCAACAGGGAATTAATGGTCGCTTTGCAATCGCCGCTGGCCGGCCTCTAGCGCCCGACCACTAATATCAATCGGTCTTGATTGCTGAGGCCTTCAGGGGCAAGACCATCCTTGTCACCGGCACGACCGGCTTCCTGGGCAAGTCGATAGTCGAGAAGTGCCTGCGCTCGATCCCCGAGGTCGGGCGGATCAACCTGGCGATTCGTTCCAGCGCCCGCCGGCCCGCCGCCGAGAGGCTCGAGCGCGAGGTGCTTGCGAGCCCCGCCTTCAAGCGCCTGAGAGAGGAGCTTGGCGAAGAAGCCTTCTCAAGGCTCGTCAAAGAGAAGCTCGCAGTGCTCGAGCTGGACCTCGGCCGCGACGGGCTCGGCTTGAGCGACGCTGGTCGCGAGCAGCTTCGGTCATGCGAGATAGTCATCCATTCGGCGGCGGCCGTCGAGTTCGACAACCCCGCAGACCTTTCCGCCCAGACCAACCT
>DATCPU010000338.1:0-3042 GCA_036569925.1 Candidatus Dormiibacterota bacterium | reverse complement strand
GGCTCGGGCGCGTCCAAGCCGGCCGGCAGCTCGACCGGTTGCGGCTCCGCCGAGGCGACCTCGACGTTGGCGGCATAGCCGGGAGCCAGCGCTACCTCGTTCTCGCCCGCCGGACAGGGTGCCATGTACTCGTGGGCGCCGGAGCCTCCCATCATCCCCACGTCGGACTCGACCCGGTACCAGCGCAGCCCACAGCGGTTGAAGATTCGCTCGTAGGCCCCGCTCTGCAGCTCGTAGGAGCGCGCCAGCCCCTCCTCATCGCGATCGAAAGAGTAGGCGTCCTTCATCGTGAACTCGCGCGTGCGCAGCACGCCCGCGCGGGGACGTGCCTCGTCGCGCTCCTTGGTCTGGATGTGGAAGAGCATCAGCGGCAGGTCGCGGTAAGAGCGCACCTCGCGGGCGATATGGGAGGTCACGCACTCCTCATGCGTCATCGCGAGGACCATCTCCGCGCCCTTGCGGTCCTCGAGCTTGAACAACTCGTCGATCGCGTAGCGGCCGGTCTTCTGCCAGGGCCCCGCCGGCTGCAGCACCGGCATCAGCATCTCCTGACAGCCAATCCCCTCCATCTCCTCCCGAAGGATCGCCTCGACATTGCGCACCACCCGCCAGCCGGCGGGCAGGTACGTCCACAGCCCGGCCCCCAGCTGCCGAATCAACCCAGCTCTCACCATCAGCTTGTGCGACACAGCCTCGGCGTCTGAAGGGGGATCCTTCAGCGTCGGAATGAAGCTTTGGCTCAAACGCGTCACTGCAGGAAACCTATCCACTAGTTAGGCGGATCGCGGTCGACAGGACGTCTCGCTGTCTCGGGCATGCATCCCTCGGGCGGGTGGCGTAGGTGGAGGGGGTGTTCGGACGGGTGAGTCCGCTAACACCCCCTCCACCTGCGACAGGACCCGCCCGCTGACGCCTAAGCCCGAGTGAAGCGGCGACCGGCGGTGGGAGAAGCTTGCTCGTCTAGAAGCACGCGGTCCGACTCGCCCTTCTGAGCCGCTTCGTGCTCAAGCTTCGCGATCTTCTCCGGGGTGAGTTCGCCGGCGTTTTCTTGCTCGATGCGGGCGACCCACTCGGCGCCCTCCTGTGACTCGGTCTCGTCGAACTCAACCTTGCCCCGGTCGAGGGACTTATCGATCTCCTCAAAGAGAGTGTCGACCAGTTGAGCTTGCGGCACCTTGCGCAAGGGCTTGCCTCCGGCGAAAATCAGCCCCTCGTTCTTGGCTCCCGCGATGCCGAAATCTGCGTGTGAGGCCTCGCCGATCCCGTTGACGGCGCAGCCCAGCACCGCCACCTCGACCGGCTCGGCGTAGCTTTCGAGTCGCTGCTCGATTTCGGCGACGACCGAGTCCATGTCGAACTGAAGGCGGCCGCAGGTCGGGCAGGCGATCAGGACCGGGCCGCGCTCACGCAGCTGCAGCGCCTTGAGGATCTCCCAGGCGACCTTGACCTCCTCCTCGGCGTGGAAGGTCGAGAGGCTGATCCGGATCGTGTCGCCGATCCCGTCAGCGAGCAGCGTGCCAAGCCCGACCGAGGATTTCAACGCGCCGGACCATTTGGTCCCCGCCTCGGTGATCCCCAGGTGCAGCGGGTAGGGGATCTTCTCGGAGAGCAGGCGGTTGGCGGCGATCGTGTTGGGCACGTTGGTCGACTTGATCGAGACCTTGAAGTCTTCGAAGTCGAGACCCTCCATCAGCTCGACGAACTCGATCGCGGCGGCGACCAGGGCCTCGACCGGTGCTTCACGCTCGAGCTCATGCAGGTGTTTTGGCAGCGAGCCTGAGTTGACCCCGATCCGCATCGGTACTCTGGCCGCCGTCGCCTTCACCGCTACCTCGGCGACTTTCTCGCGGCCGCCGATGTTGCCCGGGTTGAGGCGGATGCAGTGGGCGCCGGCATCGATCGCCTTCAGCGCCAGCGTGTGGTTGAAGTGGATGTCGGCAATCACCGGGATCGGCGATTCCTTGACTATCGTCTTCAGCGCCTCGACGTCGTCGTCGCGCGGCACCGCAACACGGACGATGTCCGCCCCGGCGTCGGCGACCTTGCGGATCTGCTCCATCGTCGCCGCCAGGTTGGCGGTCTCGGTCTTGGTCATCGTCTGCACAGCGACCGGCGCCCCACCGCCGATCGGCACCCCGCCAACGAATATCTGCCGCTTGGAAGCCATACCTACAGGCTATCTGGGCGGTTCAGTCGTCTTCAGGTTCGTCGAACTCGTGTCGGTCGAGGAAGTGACGCAGGGCAATCGCGCAGAAGAGGAGCCCCAGCCCGAGCATTCCCCTTGCTTCTGGCTGATCTCGAAGGACAAAAGCCCCGATCGCCCCGATCGGCAGCATGATTGCCAAGCTGACCCAGACATTTCGGAAGCTGATCTCTTCCATGCTCATGTAGCGTAAACAATGCAGTGGTCGAAGGCCCAAAATCCCAGCGCCCAGGCCACGCCCATGTAGCTGTCACGGAGCGCGGTCCCTTCGACCTGTTTACGCGATAGGCCCCGCAGGGTTCCGTTGCTCGCGCCGATGAAGCCGCCGATCACGATCCCGGCGCCAATGGCTGCGGCCGCGCTCTCGATGATCGGCGTGAAGATTTCAGCGGTGCCAAGGACGACAAGCATTGGTCGACCGTGGCAGCCCCAAACGCACGCGTGGCGCGCTTAATGCAACAAAAGTGCAAATTCTTTGACGCCGGACTCACACGCCAAGGCGGTTCCGCGGAGCCGCTGGGTCAGTCGGCGTAGAGGGACGCGATCTCGGCGGCGTACTTGTGCTCGATCGGCTTGCGCTTGAGCTTCATCGTCGGCGTCAGCTCGTCGCCGCCGGGAGCCCACTCGGTCGGCAGGATCTCGAACTTCTTGATCTGCTCGACGCGGGCCATGCGCTCGTTGGCGGTGGCGACCGCTGTCTCGATCTCCTCGCGTACCCGTTCGTCCTCGGCAAGGCTCTCCAGCGTCATGTCGTCTATGCCCTGGCCCTGCGCCCAGACGGGCGCGTAGTCGGGATCGAGGACGATCAGGGCGACGTTGTAGCGGCGGGCGTCCCCAAC
>DATCPU010000337.1:0-3078 GCA_036569925.1 Candidatus Dormiibacterota bacterium | reverse complement strand
GCCACTCCGCCCTGCTTGCCTCGCGACTCCGCCTCGACCACCTCGCCGGGCAGCGCGTAGTTCACGAGCCACACCCTGCCCTCGTCGTCGCGCGCGATGCTCGCGCCGCCGTGCGCGGGCGAGGTCGGCCGCAGGATCACCGGCGCCAGAGCGCCATCGGGTCTTTCGCGGGCTTGAACCCCGCCGACTGGACCATCTGCGTCGCCAGCTCGAAGCCTGCCCCCACCTTGTCGGGCTGGTGGGCATCGCTGGCGAACGAAACCGCCTGGCCGCCCAGCTCTCGCCACCACCTCACGACTTTGATGTCGGGACAGAGCGTGTCGCCGCGCGTCGTGTTGACCTCCAGCACCCTGCCGCTGCGCACCGCGGAGGCAAGGATCGCGCGGATCTCTTCCTCGTAGTCCTCTTCGCGGTAAGGCTCGCCGCCTTCGATCCAGTAGCGCTTCGGGTAGTCGATATGCGCGAGGGTCTCGAAAGGCTGGTCGCTGTCGACCATGGCGAGCACCTCGCGAAAGTATTCACGGACGGCGCGAGGAAAGTCGATGCCCTCGCGCTTGCGGAATTGGCTTGCGTCCAGCAGCTCGCCGTCATAGCGAATGGAATGGATGGAGCCGAGCACCTGGTCGAGAGGCGCCGCGGCCAGGACCTCAGCCGTCTCGCGCGGGAACAAATGAGGCTCGCCGAGCTCGACGCCCGTGAGGATGCGCAGACCCTTGAACTTCCTGCGGCAGCGTTCCACCGCGTCGAGATAACCAACGATGTCGACCGAGTGCTGTCCTTCATGTACGAGCGCCCAATCAGCGTGCTCGGTGAACGCGATGGCGGGCAGGCCGATCTCGATCGCGCGCTCGCAACTGCTCTCCATATGACCGCGGGGCGCGTCCCACGACCATTCGGTGTGCACGTGCAGGTCGGGCGGCTGAGGCACGCGACAAGGCTAGGAGATTGCTTATCGTTGGCGCGTGGGCGCGCTCGACGGAAAGGTGGCGGTTGTGACCGGCGCGAGTCGCGGCGTGGGCAAAGGCATCGCGCTCGGTCTGGGCGAGGCCGGGGCCACCGTCTACATCACCGGCCGCAGCCTCGACAGCTCAGACGATCACCGCGGCTCGCTGAAGCAAACCGCGCAGGAGATCGACAAGCTCGGCGGCAAGGGCATCGCTGCCAGGTGCGACCACGCTGTCGACGAGCAGGTCAGGGCGGTCTTCGATCGAGTGCGGTCCGAGCAAGGCCGCCTCGATGTCCTGGTCAACAACGTCATGTCGACACCCCAGCAGTCGGAGCTGCCGGCCGGCGTGGCCTCCTTCTGGGAGCTCCGTCCCTTCTGGGCAATCCCGGTGAAGTTCTGGGACTCGTTCAACAACGTGGGCCTGCGCTCGCATTACGTCGCCAGCGCATTCGCGGCCCCGCTGATGATTGAGATCGGTGGCGGGCTGATCGTCAGCATCTCGTCGGGCGGGGCCAATCAGTACGTGGGCAACGTCGCCTACGGAGTCGGCAAGGCAGGACTCGAAAAGCTCGTGGCCGACATGGCGGCAGAGCTCCGGCCGCACAACATCGCCTCGATTTCCGTGTGGCCCGGATTCACAAGGACAGAGGATGTCGTCGCCGACCCTAAGCGCTATCCCAACATCAGCCGCAGTGAGGCACCGATATACACCGGGCGAGCGGTTGCAGCTCTGGCAGCGGACCCCCAGGTGATGGAAAGGACCGGCACGCAGGTAACAGTGAAAGACCTGGCCGCAAAGTACGGATTCAGCGACTCGCCCGAATCAAACCAGCGGGCCGACGCTTAGCAGACGGGTTTGGTCGACGGACACACCGCCATAGCGTTGCCGGTGTCATCGAGCACGACGCGACCGCCCAACGCATTGGCCAACGTCACCGTGACCGATCGCACCCCAGCCATCAGATCGCACGCCACGGGTTGTCCCGGTGGGGCATGCGAGATTGTCTGCACCGCGATGGCGACCGCAACCTGGGATTCCGCGACCACACCTCGGTAGTCAGCGCCACAAGGGCCAGTGCTCGACGGAACGCCAAAGAAGCTGTAGGTCAGGGTGCGACCGTCGGCGCTCAACGTCGATCCGTTCTCCGGCACGCTCTTGGTCAAATCGAAGTTCCACATCGATTCCGCGCTGAGGGCGGGGTAGGCCATCTCCCCGTTGAGGCCCCTCATGCTGAAGAGCCAGGAGTCGACCTGGGCCGTGCCGCGGTCGCTGATGAGCTCGGACCTGCCGAAACGGACCCCAGTGACCACCAACGGTTTGACCGTGGCGCAGTTGGGGTCGGACTTCGATGCGCCTTGCTTCATCGCGGCCATCGCAGCGGCAGCCGAGATCGAGGGATAGATGCCGGTGTCGCCGGTCGACCAGCTCACGTGGGCCGCGATCGGGACCACATTCGACAAAACGATTGCCGGCGTGAACTTGCGGCAGGTAGCGGCGATCTTGCCCTCGTTAGTCGAAAACCCTTTAGAAGGCGCCGGAGTGGCAATGATGAGGACCACAGGGCGCGGCATGTGGTCCGCAGGAAAGTTTGACCACCCGGCGAGGGCTTCGGTGGGAGGGCTGATCGGGCTTGGGCTTGGCGCTCCGGCGCTGCCGCCGGCGCTGCCGCAGGCAACGAGTGTGAGAGCTGCCACTGCCGCGACCGCTGGCCAAAGCCTCATGGCGTACCCAACGGTAGCCACACGAGCGCGGTAACGCTAGCCGATTAGCCTCACCAGCAGCCCGCTGGCCACTTTCGGGTTCGCTTGGGGGGCGCGCTTCTTGACGTCTGCCATCAGGGCGCCGAGTGCCTGCTTCTTGCCCGCCTGATAGTCCTCGACCGCTCTAGGGTTGGCGGCAATCACCGCCTCCACGATCGCCCTGACCGAAGCCTCATCGCTGTCCTGTGCGAAGCCGCGCTCCGCGACGATCTCCGCCGGTGCGCGGCCGCTGCTCACCGAATCGCTAAGCACCTCGCGGCCCTGGTCGCGAGTGATGCTGCCGCCTGTCACGAGCTTCACGATCTCTGCCAGGACCGCCGGGGTCGGCAACTTGCCCGAAGGCGCCACCTCGCCGATGATCCAGTTCGCGG
>DATCPU010000336.1:0-5700 GCA_036569925.1 Candidatus Dormiibacterota bacterium | reverse complement strand
AGTTTCTTCTTCAGGTCGGCGAGCTCCCGGCGGCGCCCGATGAAGCTCGTGGCTTCTGCCGGGAGGTTGCCACGGCGGCGGGCGGGGCGGGCCATGGTTGGTGAAACTACTACGGCGCCCGGTTGCGCGGGCGTGCAGATTCGGTAATTCCACCGATTCGGGCCGCATCCGCCCCACCTAGCCTCATTGGTGATGGCAGAGCGGCTAGAGGTGCAGAGGGTCGAGGTTTCGTTCGTGGGCGCGGCGCCGGTGCAACAGCTCAAGCGTGCCTCCGGCGTCTCCGAGGTCGAGGTCCACGGACGCGTCCTCCAGTGCACCGTCTACGGCAGCTTCCAGCCGTTCCTCGAGGCCCTGCGCGGCCACGAGGTCCTCAGTCTCAGATCTATTCCTTCAGGAGAGTGAATGCATGGTCAGCAGCTATCCGGTGCAGTTCGACGTCGATTACCCATCCGGCCCGCTCAATCGGCTCACGACAGCGTTCCGCTTCCTCATCGCGATCCCGATCGTCGTGTTGCTGACGATGCTGTCGGGGTCTGCCTTCAACAACGATGACCATTCCACCCAGAACTCGCTGGTCATCGGCGGTGCAGCAGTGTTCGTGCCGCTCGTGCTCATGCTGGTGTTTCGCCAGAAGTACCCGCGCTGGTGGTTCGACTGGAATCTGAACTTGCTCCGCTTTTCCAACCGGGTGACCGCATATCTCGCCCTGCTGGACGACCGGTATCCATCGACCGACGAGGAGCAGAGCGTCCACCTCGACTTCGCCTATCCCGAAGCGAGACAGATGAACCGCTGGCTGCCGCTGGTCAAATGGCTGCTCGCGATCCCGCACTACGTCGTGCTGTTGTTCCTGGGCATCGCGGTCCTGCTTTCGATCATCGTCGCGTGGTTCGCAATCCTCTTCACGGGCCGCTACCCGCGCACCATCTTCGACTTCGTGGTCGGCGTGATGCGCTGGAGCAACCGGGTCAACGCCTACGCGTTCACGCTCGTGACGGACCAGTACCCCCCGTTTAGGCTGAGCTGACCCGACGATCGAGCTGGCAACGCCGACGCTGCTGCTGACGGCCTGGCAATCCGGCATCATTTAGGCCGGTGCGGGCGTAAATCGGCTGGCGGTCGTATGCGTACTGCTGCTGCTGGCGGCCTGCGGTGGAACGGCGGCCGGCAGTCTGCCGACGCCGGCAGCTGCTTCCTCGCCCGGACTCAAGAGCGACACCTGGACGTGGGATGGTGCCGCGTTTCACGCCGCCGGGGTCACAGGACCGCCCGCGCGCGATCTGCCTGCGCTCGCATTCGACGCGGCGCGCCACGTCTACGTGATGTTTGGCGGCCAGGCGCCGAGCGGATACTTCGGCGACACCTGGACGTGGAACGGCTCGGCGTGGAAGCAGATGTCGCCGACCCACCGGCCGCCAGCGCGAAAGGGGGCCTCAATGGCATTCGATCCCGTGCGGCAGGTGGTGGAGCTTTACGGAGGCCAGGCCGAGGACCAGGTTGAAGGCACCACATCGGGGGACACCTGGACCTGGGACGGCAACGACTGGACCGAGGCAGACGCCGGGCCGGGCGCGCCCGATGTGCGCGATGGCGCGCGGATGGTAACGGCCGGCGATCGGGTGCTGCTGTTCGGCGGGCGCCACTTCAACGTCGACTACTTCGGCGACGCGTATACCTGGGATGGCAAGCGATGGACGCGGGCCGACGCCGCGCCTCGGCCGCCCGGCCGCGTTGGCGCCGCAGTCGTCTGGGATCCCGTTCACTCGGCGCTGTTTGTTTTCGGCGGGGCGGGGTTTAACGCCGAGGGTGGGAGCGGTGCG
The DNA here is from genome assembly GCA_036569925.1 of Candidatus Dormiibacterota bacterium. GTDB lineage: Bacteria > Chloroflexota > Dormibacteria > Dormibacterales > Dormibacteraceae > Palsa-872. The sequence continues at coordinate 3,880 of DATCPU010000336.1, read as the reverse complement.
GCCGGTACGCCGCTCGCAGACGCGTGGTCGTTGACTGGCCGCCGATGGACGAGTTTGCCGGCTGCCGGACCTCCTGCGCTGGCCTTTCCGGTCGGCATGTGGGACGCCAGAGCTCAGCGGGTGGTGGTCCTCTTCGGCCTGAAATGTCCCGACCCGTCCGCCGATGCGTGGGCTTGGGACGGCGCCGCGTGGACCCGACTTGCGAGTACCGGCGTTCCGGCCCGCTGGGGAGCAGCGCTGGCGCAGGACACGAACGGTGGAGCTCTATTGTTCGGCGGCTCGGACCAGAGGGGCTGCTAACAGGGCTCACGCCGACCGGAATGAGCCGCCGAACATCCCGGCGGGCGGGATTGTGTCATCCCAGCTGTACGTAAGGTGGTTGACGACGTCGACCACACCGTCCAGCTCACTCGTCAATCGAGTCAGGATCTCGACGTCACTCTTGCGATCCAGCTCGCCCGAGAGAGTGACGACGTTTGAGCGAACCTCGACGGCGACGTTTGTGGCCGAGGCCTGCGCGAGGGCCGGCAAGAGGTTGCCGGCGACCTCGTCTCGCAGCTCGTCGTCTGTGCGCAGAAACACCTGGAGCAGGTTGCTGCGGCTGACAATGCCTGAGATACGGCCGCGCTGGTCGACCACCACCAGGCGCCTGACGTTCTTCTTCTGCATCGTTCGAGCGGCCTCACGTAGCGTTGTGTCGGCGGTGACTGTGATGGCCGGCGAGGTCATGACCTCCGACGCGATAGTGCCCTCAGCCTTCGCTCTTTCGTTGCGCCGCTTCCGAAGGTGCAGAAAGTCCTCGCCGGCCGCCAGCTCCACTCGCCGCTCCTTGAACAGTAGGTCGGCCTCCGAAACCATTCCGATCGGAATCCCTTGGTGGTCGACGATGGGTATGGCGCTGACCTTGTTCTCTTCAATGAGGCGAACCAGGACCTTGAAGGGCGCCTGCGGGCTCGCGACGTGGACGTGCACTGTCATCACGTCCGAAACCGTCCGGTGCCGCGGCATGGCCGACCTTGCCGGGCTCAATTCTTGATCCGCTGCGCAACGAGCATCGGCCGCGCGGCCGTGTGCGGGCTGCGGTCCGTAGCCAGAAGGATCCTTTTGAAGCCCTGGTTCGTACTCATGGACCCAGCGTTTCACGAGTGGCGCCGCCGGCCTAGGGCCGATGGTCCCTCGATACAGAGGCCACCCGGCCGCCTGCGCAGGAGAGCCCCGCTGGGGTAGATTCGCGCACGATGACTGAAGGACGCGACACGAAGGACGCGCTCCTGGAGGCGGGACTCGCGCTTGCATCCGAGCTGTCGCTGCCGATGGTGCTGCAGCGGATCGTCGACCTCGCGGTGGAGGTCACAGACGCCCGATATGGAGCCCTCGGAGTGATCGGGAAGGGCAACGAGCTGGTCGATTTCATCACCACCGGGATTTCCGCCAAGCAGAGACGGGCCATCGGGACGCTGCCTCGCGGTCGAGGGGTGTTGGGGCTCCTGATACGAGAACCCAGGTTGGTGCGCGTAAGAGACATTGGAAACCACCCATCGACGGTTGGGTTTCCACCCAATCACCCGCCCATGCACTCGTTTCTCGGAGCGCCCGTACAGGCACTGGGGAAGGTCTACGGCAACATCTATCTGGCCGAAAAGCGTGGCGCCCCTGAGTTCAGCATGGAAGATGAGCGCTCGCTGCACGTCCTGGCGACGCAGGCAGGGGTGGCAGTCGCCAACGCATCCCTCTATAAGGAAACCCTTCAACGAGAGCGGTGGCTCCAGGCGCAACACGAGATCACCACCAACATCCTGGAAGGGGCTGATCCCGGCGCGATTTTGGAGTCCGTGGCCGAACATGCCCGCGTCTTGGCCGGCGCCGATGCCGCGACGATTTTGACAACCACCTCGATCGCCGGCCAGCTTGTTGTGGCGGCGGCGGTCGGCGCGTATGCGCAGCAAGTTCTGGGCCAAGCGGTCCCGGCTGCAAAGTCGATTTCCGGGGCTGTCATGGAGACGGGACTGCCCCTTCACACACATGATGCGAGCGCCCACAAGAGTAGTTACCAGCCGATCATCCGGATGGGACACGTTGGCCCCGCCATCTTCGTGGCACTGCGGGTTGGCGGTCGCCCTTCCGGCACACTGATGGTGGCGAACACAAAGGGCGGACGGCGCTTCGACGAGAGCACGATCCGACTGGTCGAGACGTTCGCAGTCCAGGCGTCGATTGCCATCGGGTACGGGCGGGCGCAAGCCGACGTGAGACGCCTTGAGCTGATGGATGATCGCGAACGCATCGCCAAGGACCTCCACGACGGCATCATCCAGTCCCTCTTCGCGGTGGGCATGGGGCTGCAGGGCACCGCGCTTATGGCTGGGTCACCCGACACGGCGGCTCGCATTGAAGGCGCCGTCGGCGAGCTCGATCGGGTGATTCGAGACCTACGGAACTACATCTTCGGGCTGCGGCCGGGCATCCTGGCTGACCGCCAGCTGGACCAAGCACTCCGCGAGCTTGGCGCGGATATCGAGAAGCAATCCTCGTTCCGAGTTGAGGTCGAGGTCGACGCCGAGCTGGCCGCACTGGTTTCCTCGCGTTCACATCAGATCGTGCAGGTGACTCGAGAGGCTCTGTCCAACGTAGCCCGCCACGCGCAGGCCAAACACTCGACGGTTAGGCTCACGCGCACTGGACAGACCGCGGTGCTCACAATCGAGGATGATGGCGTCGGCTTCGCCGCACGCAGCAATTCGGCAGGCAACGGGCTGCGCAACATGCGCGAGCGCGCTACCGCGATGGGCGGCTCGCTGCGCGTTTCGAGCAAGAGCGGCAAAGGCACCAGCCTTCGCTTCAGCTTTCCGATCTGATTCTTGTGTCAGGCCGATCAGCCCTGTTCAGTGAGGGCTCTCAGCGGTGCAGGACCTGGCGGCTGGATGCGACCATAGACCGATGGCTAAGGATCAGCTCCGCATTCTGCTCGTCGACGACCACGAAATCGTCCGCGACGGCGTCAAAGCGCTGATCAACGCGACCGACGGGCTCATAGTCGTGGCCGAAGCCGGCTCGGTACGAGAAGCGATCGACCAAGCGGTGCGCACCAAGCCTGACGTCGTGGTGATGGACGTGCGCCTCGCCGACGGGAGCGGCATCGAAGCCACTCGCGAGATTCGCGCCCGCCTCGAGAAAACCCAGGTCCTCATGCTCACGTCGTTCGCCGACGATGAGGCGCTCTTCGCTTCGATCATGGCCGGCGCGGCCGGATACGTACTCAAGCAAATCCGCGGTGGCGAGCTGATTCGCGCGATCCGCGAGGTGGGCGCCGGCAACAGCCTCCTCGACCCCGAGGTCACGCGGTCGGTGCTTGAGCGGCTTCGCAAGGGCAAGACCATGCGCGACGAGAAGCTTGCCCGTCTGACGGCGCAAGAGGAGCGAATCCTGACGCTCGTGGCGCAGGGCATGACCAACGGCCGGATCGGCAAGGAGCTGAAGCTGGCGGAGAAGACGGTCAAGAACTACGTGTCGACGATTCTTTCGAAGCTCGAGGTGGCACGCAGAGCCGAAGCAGCGGCGTACCTGGCGCGCCACACGACCACTCCCGGGTCTCTGTAACAGAAGCGAGAAGCCCGGGTCGGCTCAAGCAAATTCATCCACACAGGTGTCACCTAGCGGCCCTGGAGCTTCTCGCTGAGACCAACTTTAGGTCGCGCCCTGCCTGGGTCCGAGGGCCAAACGGCCTACCGTTTTCAGGCCTTATTTCTTGGCTTGCGCAGACACTGTCGCGGCGAGACGCTTGGCGATCGCCTCGGCCAGCTCTTTGACAGTCGTGTCGGCCACCCCCTGCATCACCGTCTCGTTGAGTCCTTTGCCAACCTTTCCGAGAGGTGGCTCGTAC
>DATCPU010000335.1:0-2136 GCA_036569925.1 Candidatus Dormiibacterota bacterium | reverse complement strand
CCTTCTCCGGCTAAGGCCGGAGAAGGGAACCTCCCCACTAGCTGGGGAGGGACGCTCGCTCGCGAAGCGAGCCAGCGGGGTGGGGACGCCCATACGCGCACTCAGCGCCGCAACAATGTCTTATCGTCGGGCGCGCCAATGGCCATCTCCATCGATCGCATTCGCGAAGCGGCGACCGTGATCGACCCCGCCTTCAAGGACACTCCCCAGTTCGTCGCCGAGTCCCTGAGCCAACGGCTGGGCGTGACCGTGGTCTTGAAGGTGGAGTGCGTCAACCCCATCCGCTCCTTCAAGGGCCGCGGGACCGATTACCTCATGAACCGAATCGGCAACCAACCTCAGGGTTTCGTGTGCGCTTCCGCCGGCAACTTCGGCCAGGGCATGGCTTATGCCGCGCGCAAGCGGGGCCAGCGCCTCACCGTTTTTGCGGCAGTGACCGCGAATCCTTTGAAGGTCAGCCGCATGCGTTCGCTTGGCGCCCAGGTGATGCTCGCCGGCGCTGACTTTGACGCCGCCAAAGCGGCCGCCAAGCAGCACGCCCGAGAGAACGGCGCCCTCTACGTGGAGGACGGCCTGTTGCCCGAGATCGCGGAAGGAGCCGGCACCATCGCGCGCGAGCTCGGAGGTATGGACGAAATGCTGGACGCGATATTCGTGCCCCTCGGCAATGGCTCACTGATCAATGGGATCGGTACCTGGTTCAAGCAGCTGTCTCCTGCGACCAGGGTCATCGGCGTGTGCGCCGAGGAGGCGCCGTCGATGGCACTGTCGTGGCGGGCTGGCAAGCCCGTCAGCACCGAGTCCGCGACCACGGTGGCGGACGGTATCGCCGTGAGAGTTCCGATCCCCGAAGCGCTGGTCGCCATGCGCGCCACGACCGACGAGGTGATGCTGGTCGCGGAGGAGGAAATCCTCGACGCGATGAGGATGCTGTTCCACGAGACAGGCCTTGTGGTTGAGCCTGCGGGCGCCGCCGGGCTGGCCGCGATCGCTTCCCGACGGAAGGAGCTCGAGGGCCAGCGCGTGGCAACACCCCTCTGCGGCGGCAACCTGACCGAGGATCAGGTTCGCCGTTGGCTCTTGTAACCCCCTCCGTTCAGGGACTTACTGGCTGGCGAGATTGGCCAGGTAATCGAGGGTCGCGAGCGGTCCCTGCTGAATGAAGACCTCAGGCGCAGCCGAGCGCAGGCTTCTGTCGACGGTCGCGGCCAGCTGCACCCGAAGGTCCAGGGGCAGCTGCGGGCGGCGCCGGGCGTACGCCGTGATGAACCGGCGAAAGTCGGGATCGAGACGGCGGAGCGTCAGCTCAGCAGCCGTTACGGGGACATAGGGGCTGGGCGGAAAGGTGACCCGGGCGCCAGGCGGCGGCGGGTCCTGGTTGACCGCCCCTGGTGGACCGTTCGGCGGAGGCGGCAACCCAGGCGCCACAACCTGCCTCCTTCCCCCTGCGAGCTCCCAGAGGCGCACATTGTCCGAATCCTTTACCACCAGAGTCCCAGCCGCGAGGTCGCCCAGGCGCTTGCCCTTCCCATTGGCGAACAGAACGATCATCCCGATCCCGTAGCCATACGGGAGGAAGTCGATGATCCTGACAATGTTGCGGATCCCAGCCTGCATGAAGGTCAGCGGCTCGCCTCGGTCGCCCACTGCTCGAAGACGGAATGCCTTCTTGCCAATGGTCTGTCCGGACCAAAGGGCCTCGCTCACCCAGAAATAGCCGAAGACGTTCACGAAGCTGAGAACGATGATGACCAGCCACATCACAGTCGCCGAGTTGGTCCCGGCGCCGGCGGCGATGCCAAAGAAGACAACCGCGACTTCGATCACTGCGACGATCAGCAGGTCGAGGATTTGCGCAATCGCTCTGGTGCCGAGGCCCGCGATCTGGAAATCAAACGAAACGCGCTCGGGCGTGGCGACAATCAGTTCGCTATCGGAGAGTGGGCGCTCCATGTCGAGTATTTTGCTTCCCGTGCGCTCTGACGAGTTCGTCGCGCTGCGGCGTGAGGACTGGAACCGCCTGGAGGACCTGCTGGCACGGGCGGGGGCAAGTCACCTGAACGCCCTTGCGCCGGCACAGGTTTTGACCATGGCATCGCTTTACAGGCGGGCCACCGCCGACCCTCGCCCGCGCCC
>DATCPU010000334.1:0-17201 GCA_036569925.1 Candidatus Dormiibacterota bacterium | reverse complement strand
GTAGCGCAGCGGGCTGTTGACGTTGATCAGGCTGATCACGGCCGGCGTCTTCTCGATCCTCTCCCGGCCGCCGAGCGCGATCGACGCCATCTCGACGGTGTCGCGCGCGTTCTCGGCCGAGATGACGCTGCCCATGAAGGGCTTGTCGGTCCAGCGGATGTGCGAATAGAGCATGTCGAGGTGCCGGGTCCCGAGCGGCAGGTCTTCGGGCTCGACCGTCGTGCCGCCGGCGCAGTGGATCTGGTCGATGGCCTGGGCCATCTTGTCGAAGTTGTTGAAGTCCTCGATGGTCGCGCCGCGGCGGCCGCGCTCGAGGTCGGTGATGAAGGGGGGACCGTAAACGGGAGCCGTCACCACGTTGTCGCCGCCCAGGGTCACTGTGCGCATTGGATTCCGGGCCTGAAGGTTGAAGGTGGGCGGCGTCTTCGCCGCCATCTCCATGATGAAGCCGCGGTCGAAACGCACCCGCATCCCGTCGACTGCCATTCCCGCCTTGCCGAAAAGCTCGCGCGGGCGGTCGTGCAGGAAGTCGACCCCGATCTCCTCGAGGATCGTCATCGCCTGGTCGTGGATTGCCTCGACGTCCTCGCCCGATAGCAGGTCGTACGGCTTGAGGCGGTTCTTCCACACGGGCTCAATCTTGCATCACGGCCAATGGTGGGTATCGGAATGCCCGAGCCTGTGCTAACGTAAACCCTGCCCATTGGGGTGCTTGGTCCCGCCTGCGGACCCCCTTTTGAACTCAGGTGACTCCTATTTCACGCCTAACCAACCTGTGGCGAACCTCTAGGTCCGCGTAGATGAGCACGCCCAACCCCGGCGACGTCCTCCCCCTCTGGAACCCGGATATACCGGGGGAAGAGATCCAGGCCGGCCGCCTCGGTATCCGCGTTCGCCCCGGGACCCCGGCCGCCCTCAAGGTATCGGCCCTGGAGGCCGCGGGCGGAGCTGAGCTGCTGCGCCAGGTCCTCGAGGAGCAGAAGAGCATCGACGGCACCTACACCGTCGTCAAGCCCGATAAGCCGCTCGAGTTCGTCGGCCAGGTCAAGCAGACGCTGCTGACCGGCAGGCTCGGCCGGACGCCGCAGGGACTGGCTCTCGAAATCACGGACTGGCAGGACCTGGACGGCGAGTTCGAGATGGAGAAGAACCGCCTGCGGCTTCGATACCAGGAGCTGCTCCTGGTCAAGGAGTGGGACGGCGACCTTGAAGGATTCACGGCCATCGTCCTGCGCGAGCAGGCCAAAACGCTCCCGATCCTCGACTCCACCATGCGTTTCATCGAGCACCTCCGCGACTACCGCGAAAAGCTCGCAGAGGCCGCTGTCAGGCGGTACGAGGCGACCGAGCAGTGGATGGAATGCCCGAAGTGCGAGGCCGAGGTGCCCACCGCCAGCAGCATCCACTGCCCCGAATGCGGCGAGGACATGCGCGGCGGCGAGTACGTCCGGGCGGTGCTCCACCTGGTCGACGACGCCGAAGGCAGGATCTATCGCGGCATCGACTCTCTGACCGTGCGTTCTGCCGGCTATCCCGAGTACCGGGGCATGTCCCTCGACCGCATCCAGGGCTCCAACCTGTGGGTCAGCTTCCGAAGATATGACCCGCTGCCTGACGAGGGCATCGTGCTGCCGACCGCAAGCGTCGAGATGTTCGAGGCCCAGCGCTCGGTGATCAGGCAGCTTCAGATCGGCAGCCCGCGAACTGGCGCGCTGGCCGCAGAGCTTGCGGACACAGGGTGGCTTGGCAGCCCTCCTCGGGTGACCCTTGACGGCAAGAAAGCGCACCACCTCCCCGATCCGAACGACGAGCAGGCCGAAGCGGTCGCCCGCGTGATGGGCATGCGGCCTGGGCAGATCTACCTCATCCAGGGCCCGCCAGGAACCGGCAAGACGACGGCGATCGTCGAATCGATCAGACGCATCCTCGGGCGCAATCCAAACTCTTCGATCCTGCTGTCGTCGCACTCCAACGACGCCGTTGACACCGGGCAAGAACGGCTGCTCGGGTTCTCCCACGTGCGCCAAGCGCGCGTGGCTGAGCCGGGCAAGGTGCCAAGGCGGCTGCGCCCGACGATCGTCGAGGGGGACGATCTCGAGCCTTATAACCTCGTCGCCGGCACGTGCAACCGCCTCGCCATCGACTCGCGTCTGCGGTTCAAGGTTTTCGATTGGCTGATCCTCGACGAGGCCAACAAGGTGCGTGCCAACGAGGCGCTCGCGCTGATGCCTCTTGCCAAGCGCTGGGTGATGATCGGCGACCTCAAGCAGCTGCCGCCCGTGATGGAGGAGGCGGCGTCGACCTTCAAGGTCGACCAGCCGCTCGACGACATGGTGAGGGACGACAGCTTCTACGGGTGGGTCTGGGACAGGGTCCCGGCCAGCTCGAAGATCATGCTGCCGCGGCAATATCGCATGCGCGAGCCGATTGGACGCGTTGTGTCAGACCTGTTCTATGACGGCAAGCTCATTCACGAAGCTCCTCATCAGCGAATGCCGCTGCCCTGGCCGTTCGATCGTGAGCTCGTCTGGGTCGACACCGGAGCGCAGGACGAATATCGCGATGCTCAGCGATCAGTGGCAAACGAGTTCGAGGTCGCGCTCTGCAAAGACATCACCTCGATCATCAGACGCCGCGTGCGCAAGGCAAAGCTCGCCGTGATCGCGATGTACGCCTCGCAGGTGAACCGCCTTTCCTCGGCTCTCAAGGGCATAGTGCCGCCCGACGACATTGAATCGGTAGACGCGTTCGAGGGCCGCGAATCGGATGCGGTGATCCTCTCGCTCGTGCGTTCAAACGACCGCGCGGCGATTGGATTCCTCAACGACCCCAACCGCGTGAACGTGGCCATCTCGCGCGCCAAGAAGCTGCTCGTCATCGTCAGCGACTCCAAGACGGTGATCGGCGGCGCTCCCGAGCTGTTCGGTCCGCTATTCGAGCATGCTAAGCAGGAGGGCCTGGTCGCAGGAGTCGGCGCTGTGGTCACGGCATGCCAGCGAGTGGGCATCCGGTCACAGGTGCAGCGCCTATCGCGGCCACATCGTGGCGAGCGCAGGGCTCGGCGCCGGCGCCGCGGCCAGCGCCCGCTGCCGGAAGGCGCAACCAACGGTGATGGCCATGCAGAGGAGCAGGGCGATCTCGTGACGTCGGTGGTCGACGACCATGCCGAGGTCAAGGCCAACGGCGGCGCGGAGTCGTCGATCTCACTCGCGGACGCGCATGTCGAGGCCGCGACGAGCGAACCGATTCACCTTCCCCCTCCCACGAAGGCTGACTCTCCGCTTTAAGCTTCGCACTGGCCGATGGCTGACGAATGCGTGTTTTGCGCGATCCTACGGGGTGATTCCCCGGCGACCTTCGTCCACCAGGACGACACAGTCGTCGCCTTCATGGATATCCAACCGATCACTCACGGCCACATCATCGTGGCGCCGCGCGAGCACGCGGTATTGATGTCCGACATCAATGAAACCGCGGCGATGCGCACGTTTCGAGTCGCTCGCCAGATGGCCCAGATCGTCCGGGACTCGCTGGGCGCCGGAGGCGTAAACCTGTTCGTGGCCGATGGCGAGGTCGCCTTCCAGGACGTTCCGCACTTTCACGTCCACGTCATCCCGCGCTACCCAAATGACGGGTTTGGTCTCACTTTCCCCAGGGACTACACGGACACCAGGAGTAGGGCGGAGCTGGAGGCCATCGCGTTGGCCATCCGCAACGCTTCAGGTCAGTAGACCTTCACGCCGCCTTCACCGTCACCTCGATGGTGCCGCGAGCGCCAAAACGAATACCGATCTCATCTCAAACGTAACGCTCCCCGTGAATTTCGCGTAACACACCAGTGGCGATGACAATGCCCCTCAAGCGAATCGCGCTCGCCGCCCTTTTCCTGATGCTGGCCCCCGCCTGCGCCGGCGGTGGCACGCCCGCGGTTGAGGTCACGCCTTCCCCTGTCGAAGGTGCCCTGGGCCAGGGCCTGATCGCCTATGTGGCGGGCAATGGGCTGGGGGTGCTTGACCCGGCGACCGGCAAGTCGACCCTGGTGTCTCCTCTGCCCGCAGGTGGAGCATTCAGCATCGCCGGGCCGGTTTGGGCCCCCGCCCCTGGGATCAAGTATCCGGTGCTGTATTTCACGATTCACGATGCCCGCCCGGCCGAGCAGCGGACCGCGCCGGGCGTGCTCCCGTACGACTGGCTTTTCCGTCTCGACCCATTCGCCGGGACGATCACCCCGCTGGCGGCCTCGTACGACTTCCAGAGCGAGGGCCCTTTCGGCATCGTCGCCAACGGCCACTACCTCGCGCTGACAGTTGGTTGCTGCACGAGCTACGAGGTGGACGCCCTCGACCTCACCAAGTCCACCGCCGGAATCAAGGTGATGACGAGGCCGCCAACCCAGGCGGCGTTGTTCACCGAGGGCGTGGCGCCGGGCGATAGCGGATTGGTCGCCGTCCGGGCCTTCGCTACCGGCGCCTGGTACTGGCTAAACCTTGACGCCAACGTTCTCCACGCGTTTCCTCTCAAGCTCGGCGCGGACGACGGCCCCATCGCAATCAGCCCAGACGGCACGACCGTTGCGGTTTCCAGGCCCGACCACGGACCCCTGATCGAGCCGATCAATGTGACTGTTCCGATCGCCGGCGCAACGAGCTCGCCTGCGCTCACACCTTCGACCGGCACCCCGTCGCCGCTGACCGGCCCGCGCGCAGTCAACTCCAAGCTTCCTCACGCCGACGCGCTGGCCTGGAGCCCCGATGCCAGCCTGCTTGCGATGGCAGTGAGCGGCGGCATCCAGATCTACCGGGCCGCGGGAAAGGACGGAACGCCTGCCGTGAAGGCTTATCTGGGCCGCAGTGGAGTCAGCGGAGTCGACTGGTCGGATCCTATCCCGGGTCAGAGCTTTGCCTCGGTGAAGCCCGCGCCAGGGCCGCAGGCCGCGGTCGACGCGCTCCTCAGAGCGACGAAGCTGCCGGCGAAGGCGGACAGCCCAGCGGGCCGCTACCTGACAAAGATCTACATCTGGCAGTTCGACTCCAGCAAGCCTTCACCGATCGCCTCCATCGTGGATGCGACGCCGAGCGTGCTGCAGCAGTACCCCCCGATCGCAGCGACTGTGGTCTTCCACCACTGGGCACCGTCTCCGACGTGGGCGCTGCTTGGAGGGTGCTACCGCTACCGGTTGGTGATCAAGGGCAGCGTTCCGGCGACGGCCTCGACGTTCGGGCTCGGTTCGAACGCGCTCTGTAGCGGTTGACGAGGCAAGATCCCCCCGCACCCTTTGCCGGTCCTACGATGGATCGATGGCCGACATCGATTTTCTGGCTCGACACGCTACCGCCAGCCCGAGCCGCGTGGCGCTCATAGCGGGCGATCGAACCATCGATTTCGAAACCCTCAACCAACGGGCCAACCGGGCCGCCAATGTCTTCCGCGAGCTCGGCTGCCAGGCGCAGGACAGGGTCGCTGTGATGTCCTTCAACTCCATCGAGGGGTTCGAGATCTCGAACGGGCTACGCAAGATCGGCCTCGTCGGCGTGCCTGTCAACTACCGGCTGCGAGGCTCCGAGATCGCATACGTGCTGAACGACTCAGGCTCCAGCGTGGTGATGGTGGGCCCTGAGCACGTGGACGCCGTAGACGCAGCCCGACGCGGGGTTCAGGGGAATCCGCTTTTCGTCGCCCTGGGCAGGCAGACGCCCGCCGGCTGGCTGGCGTACGAACAGCTGATGGCCGGCGCCTCAGACCAACCGCCAGGCGAATCCGAGGCCGGCGCCATCGGCGCTTCGATGATCTATACCTCCGGCACGACGGGTCACCCCAAGGGCGCGTGGCGGCCCAACGGCGTGAACGTGGAAAACATCCTCCAGGTCATCTCGATCTTTGAGCTGAGTGGTTCGGACATTCATCTGATGTGCGGGCCGGGGTACCACAGCGCTGTCTCGCTGTTCACCGCGCTGCATCAATTGCTCGGCGCGACAGTGGTAGTGCAGCCGAAGTTCGACGCCGAAAATGCGCTCGACCTCATCGCCAAGCATCGAGTCACCACGAGTTTCATGGCGCCGACGCTGCTGCAGCGGCTGGTTGACGCGCAGGAGCGAAGGCCACGTGACGTCTCGTCGCTGCGTGCAGTGTTCCTCGGCGCGGCCCCATGCCCTCACGCGTTGAAGCAGAGGGCCGAGGCGGCATTTGGTCAGGTGCTGTGGGAGTTCTACGGCGCCACGGAAACGGGCATCAACACCGTGTTGCGGCCCGAGGACCAGCTGCGCAAACCTGGTTCATGCGGCACAGTGGTTCCAGGCCAGGAGATCCGCCTGGCCGGAGCTGACGGCGCCGAGGTGGCGAACGGCGAACCTGGCGAGTTCATGGTTCGCAACTCGTGGCTCGCGGAGTATTACCAACGGCCTGACGCCACAGGCAGCAGCCTGCACGAAGGATTCTTCTCAGTCGGCGACATCGCATATCGCGACGCCGAGGGGTATTACTTCATTTGCGACCGGCGGGTCGACATGGTGATCTCGGGTGGCGTGAACATCTATCCCGCCGAGGTCGAGGCGGCACTGCATGCCCACCCGGCCGTAATGGACGTGGCGGTGATCGGAGTTCCCGACGATCAGTGGGGTGAATCCGTGAAGGCAGTGGTGCAGCTCAGACCTGGTTCGAGCGCCACTGCCGACGAGCTGATCGGTTTCGCAGCGGCGCGGATCGCCGATTACAAAAAGCCGCGGTCTATCGATTTCGTCGAGGATCTGCCTCGTGACGCGGCGGGCAAGCTGCTGAAGCGAAGGATCAGGGAACCGTACTGGGCGGCCAGCGGCCGGAGGATCTAGGCAGTTGCCGGAGCGCCGAGCAGCTCCCGAAGGTGCTGCAGGGAGCGGCTGATCATCCCCAGAGGCCGATCGTCGGCTGAGGGCAGCCTGGTGTCCTGCTCGAGCGCATACCAACCTCGGTAGCCTGTCTTACGGAGCGTGTCGACGACGCGGTCCACCCTGGCGTCGCCCGTGCCCAGAGGCTTGAACAGGTCCTTGGACACCGCCTCCCCATAATCGAGCCCGAACTCGCGCACCTGGAGGGCGAGCTTTTCATCGATGTCGTTAAGGCGTACGTGCTGGATGCGGCCGGCGGCCAGCTCGAGGACCTCCACCGGATCGGCCCCGACCAGCACGAGCTGGCCGACGTCGATGCAGATCGAGGCTTCGGTTCCCACCAGCAACCTCTCGATGTCGGCGGGGCCCTGGATCATGCTGCCGTACCGCGGCTGCACAGCGAGCCGCAGCTTATGCCTCGAGCAGACATGCTGCACCGATCCGATCAGATGCAAAAGATAGGCCCAGCCCATGTTCGAAAGAACAATGCCGTGGTTGTCGCCCGCGTCCCGCGGGGGTACTGCCGAAAGCACCAACGTCTCGGCCCCGATCGCTGCGAGCCAGCTTGCGTGTCCGTCGAGGTGTGCCAGCTCGAGTCCCCCGATGTCGTGGTGATGCAGGATCGCTTGCGCGGGCCCAGCGACGACTTGAAGTCGATGGCGCTTGAGCGTCTGCTTTGCGAGGTCGCTGCGGTCAGGCAAAAATCCCGGCGGTCCGGCTTCGATGGCGCCTTCGCCGACGGCGGCCGCCTCAGACAAAACACGCTCGGCGTCGAGTTGATGGCCCCAGCCTGGAACATTGCTGATACCCCACGAAGAAGGCGACATGGCGATACGCGGCCCAGGCGCCTTGCGCGAAAGTCGAGGGATCGTACGGGCGATCACGGCGCAGAGATTACCCCGCCTCTGAACCGCCCGCTGCCCTTAACACCGGGTGCTACTGTTCGAGTCCCCTCATGCCAGAACCGGAACCGTATGGCACCAAGGCGCTTCCTGAGCTTTACAAGCAGTGGGCGTCGACCGGCATGGTCGCCAATATCGGCACCAGACTGGTGGAGATCAAGGCCGGCAGCCTTGTTCTCGAGGGGAACATGACGGAACAGGCTCACGGCTTTCCGACCAGCCGAGGGATGATCGTGCACGGCGGTGCGATTGCAACGCTGGCCGACGAGGCGCTCGCGTCGGTCGCTTTCACGCTGGCTGACGAGGGCGAGACAACGACGACCGCCGATCTCAAGGTCGATTACTACAGGCCCTGCCAACCGGGGCGCGTACTCGCACGCGCGACCGTCCGCCACCGCACTCGGCGGTTCGCGTTTTGCGAGGCAAGCGTCGAGCAAGACGACGGCCAGGTCGTCGCCGAGGCACGTGCGCTTATCGCTTACGTGAAGGCGTAGCTAACCAACAGGCCCGGCCGGTAGCAGCAACATCGTCCAGCTGACCCCTCCGTCATCGGTGCGCTCGACCAGCGGTCTGGTCCCCGCCATCGCGCCGAACCAAACGTGCGCGGCGTCGATCATCTGCACCGTGTCCGGCAACGGGGGCGGCACCAGCAGGGCCCGGATTGGAGACCATGTGCTGCCTGCGTCCGTGCTTTTCGCCTGCACGCCAGGCCCGATCCACCACCAGTTGAGGGCATCGAGGTACACGATGGCGCCGTCCGCGGCCGGCAGCGAGAACGGCTTCCACGAACGGCCGCCGTCGCTTGAGCTGAGTTGGAACTCGTTTTTGACGTGGAGAGTCTTCGGTCGCGCTCGCGCCTAACGGTTGAAGGAGGATCGCCGGCCGGCCGGTCACCACGGTCACGCTGACCCCGGCGCCCTTGGTTGGGCGAGCTTCCACCGACACCCCGACCCCGTCAGCGTTTGGCCGGCCGCCGGGAGGTCCAGGCAACGCGATGCGTTGCCAGCTGCTGCCGCCGTCCCCACTCCTATAGGCGTACAACCCACTGGACCGGCTATATAGCCAGCCATTGGCACGGTCGGAGAATGCCACCCGGTACGCCCAATCTGAGAACGCGACCGGGGTGCCCAGCTCGACCCACGTTTTGCCCCCGTCATCTGTGCGCAGCAAAGCCTCGCCCTCGGTGGAGGCCTCGGCCAGCAGCCAGCCGTGGTCTGGGTCGATGAAGTCGGCAGAGATCGCAAGTCCGTCAGCGCTGATCAGACTCTGGCGCATCCAGGTATGACCTCCGTTGCTCGTCCGATACAGGGCCGCCTGAGTTCCGAGGATGGCAACCACACCGTGCGATGCATCGAAGAAATGCAGATACTCGCTCATCTCTGCGTCGTAGCCGGCCAGCTGTCGAACCCAGGTCTCACCGGCGTCGGACGTGTGAAGCACGACGAAATCGCGTGGTTGCTGCTCCACCACCACCCAGCCGATTGTGGGCGTCACGAAGTCGACGGCGGCGAGGTGGCGCGACCCTGCAACGTTCGAATTGTTCGCCGCTGCGCCCGCCGGAATCAGGCTCCATCCCGGATGCAGATAGCTGAGGCTCGCAAGAGCGAGGACGAGAACGGAGAGAGCGCCAAGAGTCAGCGCGCGCCGCAGTCGCGAGGTGCTCGAATGCGGCTGTGGCTCGTCGTCAGGTTCCATCGCGGCGCCCGGCGACAGCTTAAGCCGGTGCTCGGCGATAGATTGTCGCTAGATGATCCGCGCCGCCGACGTCAATGATGCCCAGGCGATCGCTCGTGTTCACGTCGACAGCTGGCGGTCGACGTACCGCTCGCTCCTGCCGCCTGACTTTCTGGATTCGCTGTCGGAAGTTGCTTACGCGGATCGTTGGCGGCGCTTCATCACTGAGAGATCGAGCCGCATCTATGTAGTCCAGGAGGGCGATGCCCGCAGGGACATCGTCGGCTTTGCGTCGGGCGGCCGCGAACGGGCCGGCGAGACCGGTTATAAGGGGGAGCTGTATGCCATCTACGTGCTTGAGTCATCGCAACGGCGAGGCTACGGACGGGAGCTGGTTAGAGCGGTGGTCGCGGGCTTGGGCGAGATGGGTCTCGACGACATGATCCTCTGGGTGCTGCGCGACAACCGCCCGGCACGTGATTTCTACGAACGGCTCGGCGGGGTGTACGTTCGAACCCAGCCGATCACCATTGGCTCGGCGACCCTGGAGGAGGTGTCGTACGGCTGGCCGCGCCTCGATGGCGTGCGTTATTGAGGGGCAACAGTCAGGCGCGCCACCTGACCGACCTGGATTGGGAACTCATTCCTTCCTCTCCGCATAGCGCCCATATGCACATGGCGCTGGACGAGGTGCTGCTAGGGCGCGTGATCGATGGCGGGCGGCGTCCGACGGTCCGTTTCTGGGATTGGATCGAGTCCGCGCTGGTCATCGGGTCGCATCAATCCGTGTCGAACGAGGTGGACGTGCATGCGGCTCGGCGGCTCGGCTTCTCCGTGACCAGGCGTATGAGCGGGGGCGGCACGATGTTGTGCGAGCCGGGACGAACCATCACCTATTCGATGTACGTGGGAGGCGACGCAGTCGAGGGTCTGAGCTTTCGCCAATCGTATGCGGCACTCGACGCATGGGCGGTGCGCGCGCTCATCGCGCTCGGCGTGCCGGCGAGCTATCGGGAGATCAACGACATCATCTCTCCGCGAGGCAAGATCGCCGGGGCCGCGCAGGCACGGCGCCGAGGATTTGTCCTCCATCACACGACGATTGCCCACTCGATGGATGTCGACCTACTACCGCGATTGATTCGAATCGGCCGCGACCGTGTATCAGAACGTGGGGTGCGCAGCGCCGAGAAACCTGTGTCGCCGCTTTCGTGGTTTACGTCGCTGAGCTGCGCGGAGACGACGCGCCACCTGGAGAGCTTCTTCGCCCAGGAATTCAACGTGCAAGCGAGCGTGCTCTCGCAGGAGGAGGTGGTTGCGGCACAGGGCCTGGTAGAGGAGAAGTACGGGACGGAGGCCTGGGTGAATCGCCTCCCCTGAGCGGGGCTAGAGTGTTTTTCGCCAGTCCGCCACCAGCTCCGGGCACTGCTGGACGTGCTCTCGATAGTGACCGGCCAGCCAGCCGATCACGTCGTCGGCACTCGTGGGGTACGGATCCTGGCCGACCCCATACGTGACGGGCGTTTTGCGCGACCAGCCTTCGTCCGGGACCTGGTTCGCGGTCTCGACCACAGCTCTATGCACCGAAGCCATGTCCTCCAGCGCTTGGCGCCGGCTCTCGCGGTCGAGGCCCGCCTTGGCCCGCTGATTGAACTCGGCATTCTCGTCAGGGGGATCCAACGGAGGCAACGGGGTGAATCCTCGATCGACCAGCCCGTCCAGAACCCGGCGGTAATGGACCAGGACCCAGTTGACGTGCACCTGCAAGCCGCCCAGGGCGTAGTCGTCGCCTGGCTTGAGATACGCAAGCGCTTCATCGGGGACCTGGGCGAACGCCGCCTCCCACTCTTTGCGTCCAGATTCGAGGTCGGCGAGCGCTTCGTCCTTCGACACGACGCTAACGTACATCGAAATGAATCGCGCGCAGCGATGGACCCTCGTCGCCACCGTGCTGGCATCGGGAACCGTCTTTCTCGATTCGACGATCGTGAACGTCGCCCTGCCGCGCATCGGGCGCGATCTCCCTCATTCGCTGGTTGGCGTGCTCGAGGGCCAGACGTACGTCTACACGGGCTACCTGCTGTCCCTGAGCACGCTGCTGATCCTGGCCGGCGCCCTCACCGATGCCTATGGCAGGCGACGGATGTTCATGTTGGGGCTCGCCGGGTTCGGCCTGATGTCGGCGCTGTGCGGACTCGCCCCAAACCTCGAGACGCTGGTTGTCCTGCGAGTGCTCCAGGGCGTCGCCGGTGCGTTTCTCGTGCCCGGATCGCTCGCGTTGATCACGGCGGGCTTCGACGGGCCATTGCGCGGGCGGGCATTTGGAATCTGGTCTGGCGCTTCTTCGGGCACGACGCTGCTCGGCCCGGCCATCGGCGGCATCCTCGTGGACACCATCTCGTGGCGGGCCGCCTTTCTGATCAACATCCCGATCATTGCGGTCGCCCTTTACGCCACGTGGCGGCATGTTCCGGAGAGCCGCTCAGATGCTCCGCCTGCGGGCTTCGACTGGCTCGGTGCGCTGGTCGTCGGCCTAGCAGTGGGGGGCCTGGCGTTCGGAACCGTCTATGGCCAGCAGCGCGAGTGGCGTGACCCGGTTGCATACGTCGTGCTGGCGATCGGCGCGCTCGCCACGATCGCGCTGCCGTTCCTGATGGCCCGCCGCCGGAACCCCTTGATTCCACTGAGCCTCTTCAAGTCTCGCTCGTTCTCGACCATCAACATCTCCACGCTGCTGATCTACGGCGCTCTGTACACAGTGGGCTACGTCTCGGCGCTTTATATACAGGGCACCCTCGGCTACACCGCAACAGCTGCAGGGCTGGTCGGCGTCCCAGGCACAGTTCTGCTGGCGGCCCTGTCGCCGCGTTTCGGCACGCTCGCGGGTCGTTATGGGCCACGTCTGTTCCTGATCGTGGGCCCGTTGGTGATGGCCGCCGGCGTCTTGCTTTACGCGCGAATTCCCCCATCGAGCACGGCCTGGACCCTGCGGCCGGATGATCCGAGCAGCTTCATACCGCCAGCGGCCTACCTGATCGACTTCCTACCGGCGTCGATCATCTTTGGGATCGGCCTGGGCATCCTGGTAGCGCCTCTAACCGCCGCCCTGATGGCTTCAGTCCCCGTCGCCAACGCCGGCCTGGCGTCATCGATCAACAACGCCATTTCTCGCATCGGCCCCCAGCTCGCGGGCGCGGTGATCTTCGTCGCCGTGAGCGCCGTCTTCTATTCGTCGCTGGCGTCGCGTATACCCGGCACCGATCCATCTTCGACCGCTCTGAGCGCCGAGGTGAGCCCGCTCAACACGCCGGCCGCCTCAGCACCCAGCGACGTTGCCGCGCAGGCCAGGAATGCTTCGGGGGATGCGTTCCGTACAGGGATGTTGATCGCCGCCGGCCTGCTGGTGGCAGGCGCGGCGGCGAATGCCGTCGGGCTCGATCGACAGCTTGATAAGAAGGGGTCTGGCGGCTAGCTCGAGTAGTTGTGCTGCTGCAGCCACGCCGTCGCGACTGCGTCGGCGTCCTGGTGCTGGTTGGCGACCTTGTCGATCATGTCGATAAGGTCGGCTGTCGTCAGCTTCGTGTCGATGTTGTTGAGCACTGTCTTGACCTCATCGCCGGCGGCCGCCGTGCGAAGGACCGGAACCACGTTGTCCGCAGCGGTCAGGTTCTTGTCATCGGCGAGCACGACCAGGCCGAGGGCTTTGAGATCAGCGTCGGTGGTGAACACGAGGCCCACCTGAATGGCGCCACTCTTGAATGCCGCGCGCGTGGCCGGTCCATCAGTGTCCAGCGTTTTGAAGGCTTTGAACTTCAGCCCGTAAACCTTCTCCAGCCCGGGCAGGCAGAAGGCGTTGGTCTTACATTCGCCGCCGGCGCCGAGCGTCAGCTTGCCGGCGACGGGCACCAGGTCGGAGATCTTGGTCAGGCTGTACTGGGTGGCGATCGCCTGAGGCACAGCGAACGCGTTCTTGTCGACCGCAGCCGACGGCGTCAGGGCGACGAGGTTGAGCGATTGCAGGTGCGAGTTGAGCTTGGCGGTGGTGGCTGCCGGGTCGCTGGTCGCCTCGCCCGCGCCTTTGTTGTAGAACTCCAGCTCGCTGGCCGCATAGCCCGGATACAGGTCGATCTGGCCGGACTCGATCGCAGTCGAGACGACCTGGCGCGTGCCCAGGTTGAGCTTGTAGTTGATCGTGTAGCCGTCATGCGCAAGCGCCTGGCCATAGATCTCGGCCAGGATGCTGCTCTCGGGGAAGTTGAAACCGGCCACTGTAAGAGTGCCTTTTGACGTTGTACCTGGCGTCGAGGTGCCGCAGGCGGTGGCCACCATTACGAATGCGGCCAGCACGGCAAACAGCCACGGCGACGTTAACTTCCGGATCATTGAGTCCCTCCTTGGAGTCGGGCGGTTACCCAAGTCCAACCCCGTATGCAGGTTGATTCTTCCACTATGCGGCCTTGACAGTGGTCGTGCGGCTCTGGACCGGAGCCCGTAGAAGCCGGAGTCCCCGTGGCAGCAGGAGCCGCTCGACTCCCGAAAGCGACAGCTCGGTGGCGATGGCCAAGAGGGCCACGAGGAGGGCCCCGCCAAACATCATCGGATAGTTCTGCTGCGCGATCCCATCGATGACAAAGCGGCCGAATCCACCTCCGGCGATGATCGCTGCCAGCGTCGCGGTGGCCACGACCTGCACGGCGGACGTGCGGACGCCGGCCATCACAAGCGGTACCGCCAGGGGAAGCTCAACTCTAAGCAGCTGGCTCAGCTCGCGGTAGCCCATACCTCGTGCCGCGTCCTTGATATCGGGATCCACCTCGCTCAATCCGACGTAGCTGTTGGTGACCATGGGCGGAATCGCAAGGGCAGCCAGCGCGATGACGATCGGCAGGTCGCCGAGCCCAAAGACCTGGAACGCAATTACGAGCAGGCCGAACGACGGAATCGCTCTTCCGACGTTGGAGATGTTGATCGCAAGGTTGCCGAACCGACCGTAGTGCCCGAGCGCGATCCCGATCGGAAGGGCGATGACCGCGCCTACCGCCACCGACTCGGCCGAGAGCTGAACGTGCTCCGTGAAGCGTTGTGGTATCCCTTCCGGGCCGCTCCAGTTGGTGGGATCGGCGAACCATTGCCAGACGCTGGCCAGAAATCCCATACCTAGGTGGACCGGGCCCAGGGAACCGCCAATCGCTGCACCCCGGCCAGAGCCAGGTCGGCGACCAGGGCGAGGACTATGGACAGCACGGTCGCGACCACCAGAGGCGTGTGAAAGTTCTCGATCAAGCCGCGCAGGATGAGCTGGCCGAGGCCCCCAAGCCCGATCACCGCTGTGATCGTCACCAGCCCAATGGTCGTGACGGTGGCGATGCGAATCCCGGCAATGATCGCCGGGAGCGCCAGCGGCAGCTCGATGCGCAGCAGCCTGGCGAGCGGCCGGTAGCCCATCCCATTGGCGGCATCGATGACCTCGGGCGGCACCGCCTCCAACCCCACGATGACGTTGCGCACGAGGATCAGCACCGTGTAGCCGATCAACCCGACCTCCGCGGTGACCGCCGTCAAGCCGGTGTACGGGATCAGAAGAGAGAAGAGCGCGATCGAGGGGATCGAGTAGAAGATCCCCGAAATCGCCAGGACCGGGTTGCGGAAGACGCCCCAGCGGTGGGCGGCGATGCCCAGCGGCAGTGAGATGACCAGCCCGCCCAGGACGGCGAACAGGGTGAGGCTGAGATGCTCCTGGAGCGCGCTCTCGAATAGTGGAACGTGGGTCGAGAGCCAGCCCCAGTTGACCCAGGGGTCGTAGCTGAGGAATCTGCCAACCGGCATTCAGATACGGTAAACGAGGCAGTGATCCGACTGGAGAATGTCAACAAGGAGTTCGCCCGCGGTTCCAACGCGGTGAGGGATCTGACCCTCGATATTCCGGGCGGCCAGACGTGCGTGCTCATCGGCCCGTCGGGCTGCGGCAAGACGACGACTCTGCGGATGATCAACCGGCTGATCGCACCTGACAGTGGGAGGATCCTCATCGACGGCGAGGACACGAGCGGAATCGACCCCCCGAAGCTGCGGCTGAAGATGGGCTACGTGATCCAGAACACCGGCCTCTTTCCGCACATGACGGTCGGCGACAACGTCGGCACGGTGCCACGGCTCTGGGACTGGGACAGAGCGCGGATCAAGGCGCGGATCGAAGAGCTGTTGGAGCTGGTGGGCCTCGACCCGCGAGAGTATCGAGACCGTTATCCGCACCAGCTCTCGGGCGGCCAGCGCCAGCGCGTCGGCTTCGCGCGGGCACTAGGAGCCGACCCGCCGATCCTGTTGATGGACGAGCCCTTTGGGGCTGTGGACCGCATCACGCGCGAGCGCCTGCAGCAGGAGTTCATCCGCATCCAGCGGGCGATGCGCAAGACGGTCGTATTCGTCACGCACGACATCGACGAGGCGGTGGTGGTCGGCGACCGGATCTGCCTGCTGGAGATGCAGGCCAAGATCGCCCAGTTCGACACGCCCGAGGCGATCCTCACGCATCCAGCGAGTGACTACGTCGCGGAGTTTCTCGGTCGCGAGCGGTTGGTTCGACGTATGTCCGTCAAGCAGATCGACGTGGAGGCGCTGGAGCATCCCACGTCAGGACCGCAGGAGCGTGAGCCGCGTGTAGCGCGATCGAGCTCGCTGAGCGAGGCTTTCGCCGCCGCGCTGGCAAGTCCCACGGAAGCGGCCGTCGTTTTCGACGGGGAGCGCTACGTGGGTACGTTCACTGCCAGATCGCTGCTCGAATCGCTGCGGCGCCCGAGCGAGGAAGGAGGTGGAGAGGTTGCCGCAGGAATTTGATGTCGTGTGCCTTGGCGGGGGAGTTGCCGGTGAAGCGATCGCGGGCGGCCTGGAGGGAAGCGGCCTGACGCTGATGGTCATCGAGCGCGAGCTCGTCGGCGGGGAATGCCCTTACTGGGGCTGCATCCCGTCAAAGACGCTGCTGCGGTCGGGCGAGACCCTCAAGGAGGCTGAGCGCGCTCGTGCGCTTGCAGCCTCTCGGGTGGATTGGGACCTCGACTTCCCGAAAATCTCAAAGCGAGTGTTGTGGATGGCGCGTGACCTGGATGACACCCGCCCTGCAGCGGCCCTTCAATCAACAGGGGCAACGCTTGTGCGCGGCGCCGGCAGGCTGGTGGACCAAAAAACCGTGGACGTCGCCGGCGAGCGTTACGTCGCGCGCCGCGCGGTGGTCGTCGCCAATGGCAGCACTGCCTCAATTCCCCCGATTCCCGGGCTCGACGCCGTCGACTACTGGACAAACCGACAGGCGACATTGCCCCGCGAGCTGCCGATATCGATCGCGGTCCTCGGCGGCGGCGCGATCGGTCTTGAGCTGGGCCAAGCGTTCGCGCGCTTTGGCTCGAAGGTGACAATCATCGAGGCGGGGCCTCGATTCCTGGGGTTGGAGGAGCCGGAGGCCGGGGCAGCGTTGAAACCGCACCTCGAAGCCGACGGCATCGAGCTGATCGCGGGCGATCCCTGCGTCGGCGTCGAAAGAGGTGACGCGGGCGTCGTCCTCAAAATGAAATCGGGCGCGCGCGTGACTGCTGAGCGTCTACTGGTGGCCACCGGACGCCGGGCCAACTTCGAAGCGTGGGAAAGCGCCGGTTTGCCGCGGACCGAGCGAGGCTGGCTGAAGGTCGACCCGGTGACTTTGGAAGCCACTCCGGGCGTGTACGGCGCTGGCGATGTGACCGGCATCGGCGGCTTCACGCACCTGGCTTACTAC
>DATCPU010000333.1:0-8308 GCA_036569925.1 Candidatus Dormiibacterota bacterium | reverse complement strand
CGGCGCGACTGCTCACCTGGTGGGCGGCCTCCGCGCTCGACTCCGGCCGGCGCGCCGATCTCGAGACCGGGATGGCGAAGCTCTACGCGTCCGAGGTCTGCATCACCGCCTCCCTCGAGGCCATGCGGATCCACGGTGGATACGGCTACTCGACCGAATACGAGGTCGAGAGGTTTTACCGCGACGCGCCGCTGATGGCGATCGGCGAAGGCACGAACGACATCCTCCGCACCGTGATCGCACGCCAGCTCGTCCGTGACGACCATTAGCAGGCCTGCCAGGAGGGACCAGGTGGATCAGCCGCGGAGCTGGCTCTTCGCCCCCGGCCACGACGAGAAGCTCCTTGGCAAGGTCTTCGAGGTGGGCGCTGACGCCGTCCTCCTGGACCTCGAGGATGCCGTGCCGGCCACGAAAAAGGATCGCGCGCGCGTGCTGGTCGCCGAGGTCGCGGCGAGCCAGCGCTGTTGGGTCCGTGTCAACCGAGCCAGGACACAAGAATGCGAGCGCGACCTCGCGGCGGTGGCAGGGAGGGTGGCCGGCTTGCGTCTCCCGAAGGTGGAATCGGCCGCCGAGGTCGCGTGGGTCGCGGAGCGCGCGCCCGGCATCCACCTCGACTGCACAGTCGAGTCTGCACGCGGCGTGCTGATGGCTTTCGAGATCGCCTCCGCACCGGCCTGTACGCTGCTCTCATTCGGGGCGCTCGACCTGGCGACTGATCTCGGAAGCTCGGCGGGCGAGCAGGAGATGCTTTATGCGCGCTCGCATCTGGTCATCGCGGCCCGCTCTGCAGGCAAGCCCAGACCGAGCGACGGCGTGCACCCGCAGCTCGACGATGACGAAGGCCTGCGCAAGGAGGCCGAAGCGGCCAGGCGGATCGGGTTCTTCGGCAAGTCGGCCATCCACCCGCGCCAGGTGCCGATCATCAACGAGGTTTTCACACCGACGCCCGCCGAGCTGGCCTGGGCAAGGCAGGTAATGTCGGCGTTCGAGCAATCAGGCGGCGCGGCGACGAAAACCGCCGGCGGCGAGTTCGTCGACAGGCCCGTGGCCGAACGCGCGGCGCAGCTGCTGCGCGAGGGCCGAGGCTAAGCTCAATACCATGGAGATCGATTTCAAAGGGCTGTTCCCGGCGACCGTTTTGCCAATGACGGAGGACGCCCAGATCGACGAGCGCGCTCTGCGCAGCTATATGAGGCACGTCGCCGACTCCACCATCCATGGCGTGGCCATAAACGTCGACACCGGAGAGACAGCGCACCTCTCGCACGCGGAGCGCGTGCGGGTGCTGGAAATCGTGGTCGACGAGATCGGCGATCGGCTCCCGGTGATTGCCGGCCTCCCCGCCCAGTACACGGACCAGGCCGTCGCGTTCGGTCGCGACTACAGTGCCGCCGGTGCTTCCGCCCTGCTCGTCTTTCCCCTCGCCGCCTACCAGGGCACCCCGCTCGACGCGGAGATGGTGCTTCGCTACCACACGGCGGTGGGGGATAGGGTCGGCCTCCCGCTGGTGCTCTTCAACCTCTTGCCCGCGCTGGGCGGCGTCCTCCTGCCGGCGGACGTCATCGCCCGGCTCTGCAGCCTCGCGCCCGTGGTGGCGATCAAGGATGCTTCTTTCGAAGAGAAGATCTTCGTCGAGCTCGTCGCGGCGGTCCGGCAGCAGCCGAGATCGATTGCGATCCTGACTGGCGACGATCCCTTCATCCACGAATCGTTCGTGCTAGGCGCCGACGGCGCGCTGCTCGGCTTCGGCGCCGTGCCCACGCGCCAGCTGGCCGAGATGGTTGACCTCGCCGTGTCGGGTCGCGTGGCAGAGTCAAAGGCGATCATGGATCGCCTCACTCCGCTGGAGCGCGCGATGTTCGCCCCGCCCGTTCGCGACTACCGGGCGCGGGCGAAAGAAGCGCTCGTCATGCAGGGCGTCCTGCCCCGCGCAACTGTGCGCGAGCCGCTGCTGCCCGCGTCGCAAGAAGACCGCGACGCTATGCGCAAAGCAATGATCGCGGCCGGAGAGCTTACCCCCAGCCTGGCCGCCGGCTGAGCATCCGCCTCAGGCGGCCACTGCCGGCGCGACGGTGGTGAAGAGCAGCTCGACCATGTCCCGCACGCTCCCGCCGGCCGGCGCGAACGGTAGGATCGCCACCTCCCCAATGCCCCTGTCCTTCAACCGGCGGAGCTTGGCCACGCATTCGCCGGGGTCCCCGGCGACTGTCAGATCTTCGATCAACTCCAGCGGCAACCTGGCGACCACCCAGTCGACCTCGGCCGCATCCCATGTGTGCCGGCTCTTCTCGACGAAGTCGAGGACCTCGGCCGGGATCGTGTAGCCGATGGCGGTGAGCATCTTGTGGCTGCTCCGCAGAGCGAGGGCCAGCCCGCGCGCGGCTCCACGTTGAGCCGCGGTTGAGTCGGGGCTGACCGACAGGTAGATCCAGCAGGCCTTGCGCAACGGCGGCAGCGCCGGATCGCGTCCCGCTTCAGCGTCGCGAATGTGCTCGAGGGCGTAGTCGAGCCCCAACCCCTGGGCAAAGCTGCCGATCAGGGCAACCTCGCCCAGCCGCGCAGCGACGGCCAGCATCTTCGGGCCTCGAGCTGCAACGTAGATCGGTATTGCGCCGGGCGGCTTGAAGTCGAGCTTGTCGTCGAGAAACTTGATTTGCTCTCCCTGATAAGAGAAGGCGTTGGATTCGCGCCACATCCGCCGGCAGAGCTCGATGCATTCGGTGACCGCACGGGCGGGCGATCGCGGTGTCAGACCCAGCGCATGAAATCCGGTTGACCCGGCGCCCAGCCCGAGCAGCGCGCGCCCGCCGCTCAGCTCGTGCAGCGTCGCTGCGGCCGCCGCCGTCAACGCCGGATGCCTGATGTAAGGGTCGGTCACGCAGATGCCGATCGAAACGCGTTTGGTGACCGCCGCGATGGCTCCCAGCTGCACCCACGGGTCCCGCAGGAACTGCTCGTCAGCGACCCAGAGGCGGCCCAGGTGCTCATGCCGCTCGAGCTCCCGTGCCCACTGGACGACGCTTTTCGAATCCTCGTCACCGAGGAACGCCAGCCCGAATATCACCTGACGCCAGCTCCGGCCGTGCTGATCAGCCCTTCAAGATCCAATCTTGGGCTTCGTCGAGAGTGGCAAAGTACGCCATGTCCAGCTGCTTTGACGCAGCCGCCCGCAGGTGGTCCTGGATGTTCGCCGTCGCCAGGCCGCTGGCAGGAAGCACTACAGCAAAGCGCTTGAGACCAGCAGCCAACGCTCGCGGCAGCCACCGCTTGTTGCCGGCTTCCTGGTCGGCCGCCTTGAGGACTCTTTGGAGCCGGCAATCGGCCAGCCAGCGGGATCCCTGGTTTTCACTCATCGCCCGGACACCCGCATCGAGAATGGCGCGGAATTCGTCCGCGTCGGCCCAGCCCTCCCACGTCTCCACGACGGCATGGATGGTGGTGTCCCATCTCACCAACGCCACACCGGGAACGTGGAAATACACGTCCTCACCCGCCGCGCTTCTCTCGCTGTCCTCTTCGCCCATGCGCCTAGCCTTGCTTGTCGCCCCGCAAGTGTGGCTGATACCGTCGGTCAGTGCGCTGAGCTGACCTGGATGTGTGGTACTCGTCACTCGTCGACGAAGGCGACGATGCGGCACGGCGAAGCCTCTCCGCCCTCGATCGGAATCGGGAAGGCGCCGATCATGCAGCGCTTGTTCAGCACCTGCTCGACATCCCCGCCGAGGTTCTCGACGTGCGTGATGCCCTGCCGGAACGGCACACGATGCATCACGAACAGGTCCTCCTCGGGCCAGATGTCATTCACCTTCTTGCCCATCCGTTTCTCGTACTCGCGCGTCGCATCCGGCCGCTTGGTTCGAATCGTGGTGTTCATCGGATGGTCGCCGGAGCCGCAGTCGACAGCGGTCCACGCCAGCTCCATCTCCACGATCCATTCCGCGAGCGAGCGATCCCCGCCGGGATGGCGCAAAAAGTAGCGTTCCTCATCCTCTTCCGGCCGGCCGTTGAAGAAGCGATGCCAGCCCGTGTGGAAGATCACGATGTCCCCTTTCTTGACCTCCATGCGGTCGGTTACCTGCTTCGGGGTGATGACCGACCAGTCATCCATCTCGTCCGAGAGGTCGACTATCACCCCCTCCCGGCACAGGGTGGTAAGCGGTACCGAGGCGATGTCCTTCCCGCCGGACACGATGTGCATCTGCCCGTCGAAGTGCGTCCCGGCATGGAGCGGTGTCTCCAGGTACTGCGAAACGATGCCGTTGGTCGCGTGCCTCTGGAAATAGCTCAGCTTCGGTGAGGGGTAGCCGACCCATCCCGGCGTGTGGATCGAGAACGTGTGAGTAAGGTCGACCAGCCTCATCTCTTTCATCTTTCTCCTTGCGGTTGAAATGCGACGGCGTCGATCTCGACGAGTGCGTCTGGGATGACAAACGCTGAAACCTCGACCAGCGTGCTCGCCGGCCGGCTCTCGCCGAAGAACCGGCGCCGCACAGTATTGACCGCGGCGCGGTCGCCGATGTGTCGGAGGTAAACGGTGACCTTGACCACGTCTTCAAAACCCGCGCCCGCTTTGACGAGCACGGCTCTGATGTTCTCGTGCACACGCTCAGCCTGCGCGACCACGTCGTCGCCGCCGATCAGAGTCCCGGACGCGTCCAGCGCAAGCATTCCCGAAACCCAGATCCAGCCATCGGCGATCACACCGTCCGTGTACTGGCTGATCGGCTCCGGAAGCTGCTCGGGAAGTCGTAGTCGTTGCAGTGGGGACACAGATTGGCCTCCTCTCTCTACACGCGCGAATCCTTGACACGCCTTCCGGGCGACTATATAGTCCGACCGAGTAATTGTCGGACAAATTACCGAGTTCTGGGCGAGGGAAAGCAGATGACTGATCGACTGGCCAAGTCCAAGGTGCATGCCTCGTTGGCCGTTGGGGCGTTGCTGATCCTGGCGGCATGCGGGTCGAGCACGCCGAGCGCGACGCCCAAGACCTATACCGGCACGCTGACCTTCGCCAGCTTCAACCCGTTCACCGGGCCGGACGCCAGCTTCGGCCCGGAGATGGCCGCCGGCTGCATACCCGCCGCCAAGACGATCAATGATGCGGGAGGCGTTTTGGGACACCAGGTGCAATGCATCGCTGTTGACACCCGTGGCGACCCCGCTGACGCCGTCCCCGCCGCGCAGAAGATGATCGCGACCACACAAAACCTGGTGGGCATGAACGGGCCGAGCTCCGACGAGGCGCTGGCGACCGTGCCCATCATCGACCGCGCGCACCTGCCGATGTTTGCGGACTCCGGACAGGCCGCATTCGACAAGAGCACCTACAAGTACTTTTACCGCCTGACGCCGCCGGACGATGCGGCCGGCGTCGCGATGGCGATCTATGCCTACAACAAGGGCTACCGGAGAGGCGCCGCGGTGTTCGGCAACGATCTCAGCTCGCAGGGGAACGTCCCCAACCTTCTGAGCGCGTTCGCAAAGCTCGGGGGCCAGATTGTGATCAACCAGACCCTCACGCTGGACCAAAGCTCATACCGCACCGAGGTCACCGCCCTGGTGGCGGCCAACCCCGACGTGATCTTCACCGAGGCGGACCCCCAGACCGATGCCGCCTACCTCAGCCAGCTGCAGCAGCTGCACGGCGTGATTCCTGTCGTCGGCACCCAGCCCACAGTTCAACCGCCCTGGATCAAAGCCGTCAGCGGCGCCATCGGCAAGAGCACCCTGGCGCAGAACTTCGCGGCCGCCCAACCGTACTCGACGTCGCAGGGACCCGCGTGGGACGTCTACAACACAGCCCTTCTCGCTTCGGGGTCCAGCGTGCCTCAGCCCGACCAGTGGAGCCAGGACCCGTACACCGAAACCGACTACGACGCCGTCATCCTGATGGCGCTGGCCATGCTGGAGGCGAAGACGCCCGATCCCAGCTTCTACAACGCTTTCATCCCAAAGGTGGTCGGGGGTGCCGCTGGTGCGACTGAGGTGCATTCATATAAGGAAGGAATGGACGCCATCGCATCCGGCAAGACGATCAACTACGTGGGCGCCGGCGGCCCTGTCGCTTTCGACCAATACCAGAACTCCACCGGCGCATTCGAGCTGATCGGATACGCGGCCAACGGTACCAACCCCCAGCTTGCAGTCGTCAGCGCCGAAGACATCGCGAAGCTGCGCACGTGACCGGGCGCGGACGACTCACAAGCTGACCATCGAGCGACCAGCAGCACAAGGGCAGCACCTTTCCAGGGCTTGACGTGCAGCAGCTGATCCCGGCGTTTGGCTTCGGGCTCATCACCGCCTCGATCCTCGCGATCGCGGCGGTCGGCTTCACCCTGCAGTTCAGCGTCACCAACATACTGAACCTCGCCTACGGGGACATCATGACCGCCTGCGCTTTTGCCGCCTACCTCGCCAACCACGCCGGCGTGAATATCTGGATCAGCCTCGTCGTCGGCGCGCTGTTTGGCGCTGTATTTTCGATGCTTCTCAATCGCTTCGTGTATTTCGGTTTCGTTCGCCGGGGCACGAGGCTCTTCGGGATGATCATCGTCACCATCGCGGTCAGCCTCATCATCCAGAACCTTCTGCTCGCGATCTTCCGGCCGACCTTCTTCAGCTACCAGGCATCCCAGGGCCCGTCGTACCACCTGGGCTCGATGGTGTTCACCGCCAGCCAGCTGGCGATCATGGGGATTGCGGTCGCGGCCATGGTTTGCGTCCACCTCCTGCTGACTCGAACCCAATTGGGTCGCGCGATGCGTGCGACGGCCACCAACCCAGGCCTCGCCCGCAGCAGTGGGATCGCAACCGACCAGGTGATCGACGCGGCATGGCTGCTCTCCGGGGCCCTGTGCGGCATCGCCGGGGTCGCACTCGTATTGAACACGGCGACCTTCAGCGAGACGACGGGCGCCGCCTTCCTGGTTCCGATCATTGCGGCAGCGGTCCTCGGCGGCATCGGCCAGCCCTACGGTGCGATGCTCGGCGCTCTCACCATCGGCGTCGCGGGCGAGGTGGCGGCGGCCTTGATCAGCCCGTCTTACAAAGATGTCGTCGCGTTCGTGATCCTGATCGTGGTCCTCCTCGTGCGCCCGCAGGGGATCCTGTCGGAGATCGCGGCGGCGAAGGAGGTTGCAGCGTGAGCGACGCGATGCAGTTCTACATCTCGACGCTGCTCATCTACCTCTTCATCGACATCATTGGCGTGCTCGGCCTGAACCTGCAGTTCGGGGTTGCGGGCATCATCAATTTCGCCTACATCGTTTTCGTCGCCGTCGGTGCGTACACCGCCGCGGTGGTGTCCCTTGGTCCGGACTATCCAGGCAACTTCCAGCATTACGTGTTCGGCGCCAGCTGGCCATTCCCTCTGCCCATCCTTGCGGGTGGCGCGGCCGCCGGCCTGCTGTCACTGATCGTCGGCGTGATTAGCTTGCGACGGCTACGCAGCGACTACCAGGCGATGGTCATGCTCGTCCTCTCGCTCATCGCGACGCTCATCGCGTCGAACGCGACAGGGCTCGTCAACGGGCCCGCGGGGCTTGCGACAGTTCCACAGCCGCTCTTCGACCAGCTGGGTCTCCCTTACCTCGAGTACCAGTGGGTCTATGCGGGTTGGTGCCTGTTTCTCACCGTGGTCATATTCCTGTTCGTAAGGGCCATCACCAGGTCCCCGCTCGGCCGGACGCTGCGAGCGATGCGCGACAACGACCGCGCGGCGGCGGCAGTCGGCAAGAACATCACCGCACTCCGGCTGATGATCTTCGTCGTCGGCGGGGTCATCGCCGGGATCAGCGGCGCGGTTTTCGTTGAGTTCATCCAGGCCTGGTCGCCGGGTTCGTGGCTCTATCCCGAGACCTTCGTGTTCCTGGCCGCGATCCTGGTTGGAGGCGCGGCCAACAACTGGGGCGTGATGCTCGGCACCCTGTTGGTTCCGGTGGGCTTCCTCGAGGCGACACGCTATCTGCCGCCGATCTTCTACCAGGGATTCATCGAGGCGATGCAGTGGGTCTGCGTCGGGCTGCTCATCCTGCTGTTCCTATGGTTTCGGCCCAATGGCATCTTCCCGGAGAAACCTGGCCGCTTCAAGCCGCGGGCCACAACGCAGTCGAGGCCGGCCGAGTAGATGGAAGCGCAGACCAAACCAATGCTGGCCGTGCGCGATGTTCGGCGTGACTTCGGGGGTTTAAGAGCGGTCGACGGCGCATCGTTCAATGCGCTGCCAGGCCGCATCACCGGCCTGATCGGCCCCAACGGCGCCGGCAAATCGACGCTGATCGGAATCATTGGGGGCCAGATCAAGCCC
>DATCPU010000332.1:0-4245 GCA_036569925.1 Candidatus Dormiibacterota bacterium | reverse complement strand
GCGGCCGATCGAGCACTTCGCCACCCTCGGACTGAAGGCGCCAGAGGCGGTGATGAGCGACAACGCCTTCGCCTATCGCCGCTCAAACGCCTTTCGCGACCAGCTGGCGGCCCACGGCGCCCGCCACATCCTGATCCCGCCCTATACGCCGCGCTGGAACGGGAAGGTGGAGCGCTTCATCCAGACCCTGAAGAGGGAGTGGGCCTACGCCCACTCCTGGCCCAATTCCGCCGAGCGCACCAGAGCCATGGCACCCTTCCTGCGCTACTACAACCGGCGTCGCCCGCACAGCTCATTGGGAGACCGCCCGCCGATCAGCCGTGTTCACAACGTCCGTGGGTAGGACAACTAGTTCCCAATTTGCCCTCGATACGCGGCGATCGGCGGCGATTACCGGTAATCCCCGACTCGCGTCGGCGCCCAAGCGGAGCTACGTGAGGTACGCGCGCGCCTGGGTCACGGAAGGGGAGTCACCCGCACTGGGGCCGTGCTGTCCACTTCGGTGCCGTTGCCGAGCTGGCCGTGGTTGTTACGCCCCCAGCAGTACAGCTGACCCGTGGCCGAGACAGCGCAGCTCTCGTCATATCCCACCGCGATCGCCTTGACCGCCCCCAACCCGCCGACCAGTCTCGGCGTGGTCGAGAAGTCGGATTCGGAGAGCGGACCGTGGCCTAGCTGTCCGAACTCGTTGTATCCCCAGCACTCGACGCTTCCTGAGGTCACGATCGCGCACGCATGACTGGCAGAGACCGCGAGCGCGGAGGGCTCGTAGTCGGCTGGCCAATAGAAGCCGCCCACCACACTCCCGCCGCAGCTCGTCGTCGGGCTGCCCGAACAGGGCACGTTCTCCTGCATGTCACCCCAGCATTCGATGGGGCCGGCACTCGTGGAGCCACACCAACTGGTGTCCCCTCCGACCATCGACGTGATC
This sequence comes from Candidatus Dormiibacterota bacterium, assembly GCA_036569925.1. Lineage (GTDB taxonomy): Bacteria > Chloroflexota > Dormibacteria > Dormibacterales > Dormibacteraceae > Palsa-872. Next base: position 3,314 of record DATCPU010000332.1, on the reverse strand, counting down.
CCGATGAAACCGGCGGGCACGCCTTCGGTGCTCCTGATTTCCCTGCCGATGTAGCCGGTGTCGACTTCTCCCCAACAGTCGACCGAGTCGTCGGAGAGCAGGGCGCAGTTGCCCTGCCCACCAGAGACGATCTCGGTGGCGTCGCTGATCCCCTTGACCGCGACCGGTACCGAGGAGGGAGTGTGTGAACCGTTGCCCAGCTGTCCAGATTCGTTCGCGCCCCAGCACTCCACGCCCCCACCCGCGAGCAATGCGCAGACGTGACCCGGCCTCACAGAGCTCCCGACTTCGCCGTGGCCGTCGCTGGCCGAGATCTCGACCGCGTTCGTGATTCCCGACACCGGCACGGGGATCGAGGAGTTTGGGTTTTCGAGGTAGGCAGTGCCATTGCCGAGCTCGCCGTATTCGTTGTCGCCCCAGCAGTCCACATGCCCGGTCGCCAGCAGGGCGCAGCTAAATCCTCTGTAGTAGTCGCCGTTGCCCGACCTAGAGGCGCCGGCGGTGACCGCCGTCGCGTCGTCGATCCCCAGCACTTCCACCGGGGTCAGCTCCTGGCCGTGGCTTCCGTCACCGAGCTGTCCGTCGTATCCCTGCCCCCAGCAAGCTACATGGCCGGTACTCGTCACCGCGCAGGAGTGGTAGCCGGCCAGTGCTATCTGGTCCGACGCGCCGGATGCTGGCCCTACCGACCCGGGACCTCCCGGGCTGCCGCCTTTGCCGCTCCCGTTTCCTCCTCCGTCCCCGGGCGCGTTACCCCCCGGCGCGCAACCACTCCACAATCGAGGACGTATCGGGGTCCAACTCGGCGTGTTGAGGCCCTTGCCGAGGATGGTGACTCCGGCACTGAGCGAGCCGAGGTCTGCGTACACACTGCAGGTATGCCCTGAGGACCATTCGAATTCGGGCCCGAAGCCTGCGCTGACATGGACGTTGGCCCCCTTGGCTACCCCGATGCCCGCCTCGACGCCCACCGAGGCGGAGAGCTTCGCGCTGCCGGAGACGGAGAGCACACCGGAGGTCCAGACATTGGATCCCTGCTGGCTCAAGGAGACGTGGTTGTCGTCGAATCCGGCTGCGGTGCTGGCCACGGTCGTGCTGGCAACGTTGATCGTGGCGGCCTCCAACTTCCCGTTGATGTGGACGCCCGCCTTCACGGGGATGGTCGCGTAGACAGGGATGACGACCGGGCCTACCGGGATCGCAGCGTCGTAGGGCCCGAGTTCGGCGAGTGACCAATCGCAGTTGATCCCCGCCGCCACTGCAGCGAGCCCCATCGACTCAGTGCTGCGTATGGCGAGCGTCAGGTTCATCTGCGGGGGCCAGGCTCCGATTGAGGCCTGGCGAAGTTCGAAGCTGTCGAGATGGGCGCCGAACTTCAGCAGCTTTGGGGACGAGCAACTGCTCGAGGCGCGGGCGAGGGCATTGCTGCCGGCGGCCGGGCCTCCCGGCGCAGGATGGAAGTCGAGGCTCCCTTCGAAGTTGATGCTCGGGACGGCGTCGGTCACGGGTACGGCGACGAGGGAAGCGACGAGCTTTGAGCCTCGGTGCCCTACCCGGGTCACTTCGGAGATGAGTCCACGAGGGAGCTGCTGCGTCGAGGCGCTGACGAGGATCGTCCCCACCCGGGGCGGCGCCCTGGACGAAGGGAGTAGGACGGCGCTCGGGTCTTCGGGATGGCCCAGGAACCCGAGGACGTCCGACGGAAGGGATGCCGTCGCCGGGTTCACCACGCTGTAGCCAACCGTCACCACCGCTCGGGACCCGGTCTTCACAGTTGCCGTGAGCTTGTGCCTGGAGGGATAGGCGACGGCACCCGCCTGCACTCCATGGACGGCCTTTGCGATCGTCACCGGCCTGACCTGAAGCGTGTAGTGACCGGCGGGCAGCCTGAGGCTTCGTGAGGCGGCGACCCGGATGACCTGATGACGACCGTGGCTGCTCACCGTGATCGACGCCCGCTGTCCTCCAGGGAGCCCCTTCGCGTTGATGGCGAGGGTCCCCGTCGCGGATGCCGAGACACCGTCGGCGAAGGAAAGGAAGAAGAGGGTGGCGCTGGTCACGGCCACCGTGGCCAGCAGAGAAGCGTGGCGCAGTCGTGCGAGGACGGCCTGGATCGTGGGTCTGGTCACGGTCTTGCCTTACCGGTCGCTCCTGGGGCTCCACCACGACTCGACCGGCGCTACCACCCCACCTCGCCGGAGGCGCGGAAGGTACCAGAATTTGTTGCGAGTGTCTTCGGGAACGCCGGAGTCTCAATGGTGCGGCGGGTGCGTCAGGCCGAAGCCGACGCCGGCAAACGCAAGGAGCTGCTGAGCAGCGAGGAGCGTCAAGAGTTGGGCCGCCTGCGGGGTGAGGTGCGCGAGCTGATGAGCCTGAGTCCTAAGTCGTACGACTTCGAGAAGTTCCGTCCGGCACCATTGCTATCTTCTCAATATGGCTTTGCATAGTTCGCCTATCAGGAGCAACGATGTCCGCCTGCCGGAGCCTCAGCCGGGCGAGGCGCTCGTGGTCGAGCGCTACAGCGCGCAGCACGTCAAGGCGGTCATCCTGCACCCTGATGACTTCGCTGAGCTGCAGGGTAGCTCGGAGCTTCTCGAAGATCTGGGTGCCGCTCCCGAGCTAAGCGACCTTGGCGCGCGCGCCCACCGGACTGCCGAGTTGTCCGAGGGCGAGCTGATCGACGACGAGGCGTCGGTCAGGCGCCTGCTCGGCCTTTGAGTCCCGCGGCCGGCGACGTCTACTGGGCGATCGTTCCCTACACGCCCGCCGCGCCGTTCAAGGTCCACGTGGCCGATGGCGCGCCGGTGGAGGTGCCCACGGCCTCCCAGATCGTTGACGGCCTGCGCAAAGGCGGCGACGCGGAGTTCGAGTTCGTCGTGCGCGCAAAGGCGAGGCCGGTACTTCTTCTGTCCGGTCGCAGCGATCCTCGCACCGGTGACCTGTTCGCTCTGCGCCTGCTCCGGCTCGAGAAGCTCTCCGATCAGGAGCGGACGCGCGTCGAAGAGCAGCGTGAACCGTCGCTTTTTCATCTGCCTCCTATGCGTTTTCCCCATCTCGGAGAGGCTTCGGCGGCGATGGTGACGGCGCCCATCCGGCTGCACGAGACGGCGCTCGACACGCGCAAGTCGCTCGGGCGGCTCGATCGCAACGAGATGCGGGCCTTGGTTGAGCGCTTCGTCTCCTACTGGCAGTTCGACCTTCGCCAGCTCCTGATCGCGCAGATCCGGGAGCTACAGCACCGGCGACAGGCTCGCTGATAGCGGATTCAAACCGGCCTCGATCGGGCACTTCTGGCCAGAAGTGCCCGAAACGCC
>DATCPU010000331.1:0-10920 GCA_036569925.1 Candidatus Dormiibacterota bacterium | reverse complement strand
CCTGAAAGCTCCCCGAATGAAGGAAAGCGCACCACCCTGCCGTCAGGGCCGACGCCCGCGCAGTTCAAGCCGGACCCACACACGACGGCGACCCCCCAACCTCGCTCTGTGCCCGCCCGCAGCATTGCAAAGGTGTCGTTGCGGACGATGGTCTTCTTGGCCCAGGCTCGGCCCCCAAGCTCCGCGGCGATCCTTCGATCGTCGATCGGGATGTCCGCACCCGCCACGCAGTAGACCGCTGTCGCCGCCACAGGCCTGCGATCAGGCGCGATTCCTGCATCGGCACACGCGGCCCTGATCGCTTTCTCGAGGGTCTCGAGCGATCCGTTGTGGTCCAGCCCGAAGTGGGCTGAGCCTTTCCGGCGGGTGGCGCCCAGAAGCGTGCCGTCGCGTGCGATGAGCGCTACGTCCACCTTGGAATCGCCGCCGTCTACGGCGAGCACCGACGCGCGTTTATCTGGCAAGTTCTCTAACCATTAAGGCCTATTTTCGCGTACCATGCGCCGACGTGGGGATAAAAATCGCTGTTGTCGGTGGTGGCAGCACTTATACCCCTGAGCTCATTGAGGGCTTTCTCACGCGCCGCGAGCGCCTGCCTGTGGACGAGCTCGTGTTGCTGGACATCGACCCGCAGAGGCTCGAGATCGTGGGCGGCCTCGCGCGGCGCATTCTCACGCGCAATGAATGGGCTGGTGAGCTCGTCCTCACCGACGATCGCGATCGGGCATTCGATGGCGCCCATTTCGTCATCGTCCAGCTGCGCGTGGGCGGACAGGCGGCCCGCCTCGTCGATGAGACGCTGCCCCTCGAGTTCGGGTGCATCGGCCAGGAGACCACAGGGCCAGGCGGATTCGCCAAAGCGCTGCGGACAGTTCCGGTCGTGCTGGACATCGCGGAGCAGACAGCACGCCGAGGGGCAAAAGACGCGTGGGTGGTGGATTTCACCAACCCGGTCGGCATCGTCATGCAGGCGTTGCTCGACGCGGGCCACCGGGCGATCGGGCTCTGCAACTCGGCCATCGGTTTCCAGCGGCAGATTGCCGGCCTCCTGGACGTCGAACCGGACCGGGTGGCGTTGGAGCACGTCGGCCTTAACCACCTGACCTGGGAGCGCGCCGCTCGCGTGGACGGTGTCGACCGCTTGCCGGATCTAATCGCGAGAGAAGCGGATTCGATCGGCGAGCACATCGGCATCCCGCCGAGCTTGATCAGGCTCCTCGGAGCGATCCCCTCCTACTACCTGCGCTACTTCTACCTGACGGACGAGGTGCTGCGCGAGCAGCTTTCCGGAGCCAAGCGGTCTCGCGCCGAAGAGGTGATGGCGATCGAGGAGGGACTCCTGGAGATGTATCGCGATCCCAACCTGACCGAGAAGCCGAAGCTCCTCGAGAAGAGAGGGGGAGCCTTCTACAGCGAGGCCGCCGCGCAGCTGATCGCGTCCCTTTACGACAGCACAGGCGACGACCAGGTGGTCGACATTCGGAACGACGGCGCGATCCCGGACCTGCCTGGGGATGCGGTGGTGGAAATCCCTGCCCGCATCGATAGAGATGGAGCGCACCCAGGGCGCTTCGCGCCGTTGCCACCGGAGATGCTTGGGCTTGTGCAGCAGGTCAAGGCGTACGAACGGCTCACGGTCAAGGCCGCGATCGATGGCGACCGCGATGCTGCCCTCAAGGCCCTGATCGCAAATCCGTTGGTCGGCCGCTACTCGGTGGCGACCGGCTTGCTGGAGGCGCTTCTGCAGGCCAATCGCAAACACCTGCCCCGATTCTTTCCGCAAGGCTGACGCTCCACAGACCGCTTGACGGTTTGGGCTGCAGTGACTATGGTTCCGTAAGGAATTCTTCCTAACTATGGAACCACTGTCAAATGGCGCCACAACCTCGGCCGCTCCCTCTGGTCGCCTGCGCCGGGACCACACGATCACGGTGGGCACGCCGGGCCTTCTGCGGGCGATCAACGAGCGGACGGTGCTGGAGCTGATCCACCGTCAGGGTCCGCTGTCGCGCGCACAGGCCGCCCGGGTCAGCGGACTCTCGAAGCCAACCGTATCGCTGTCGCTGGCAAGCCTGCTCGATGCGGGCCTGGTGCGCGAGGTCGGCCGCTCCAGGGGCGACCGCGGGCCGAGCGCAGTCCTGTACGAGCTGAATCCGACCGCTGGCTGGGTCGTGGGAATCGACGTCGGCCGCATCTGGGTACGGGCCGCCATCGCCGACATCGCCGGCACGATTCGAGCGCGGCGGGACGAGCGCGCGAAGGTCAGCAGCGCGAAAGCGCTGATCGGGCAGATCGGAAGCATGGCCAGGCGTCTGGCGGCGGAAGCCGGCGTCGGCTGGGCGCAGGTGACGCATGCAGCCCTGGGCAGCCCTGGTGTGTTCGACCCGGCGCACGGGTACGTGGCGATGGCCCCGAGCCTTCCCGGCTGGGGCCGGCACGGCCTGGTGGAGGCGGTCCGCCACGAGCTCGGTACCAATGTCAGCTTCGAGAATGACGTGAACCTGGCAGCGCTTGCCGAGCAAGCTCACGGACACGGACGCAACGTCAGCAACTTCGTGTTCCTTGCGGTGGGCACCGGCGTGGGACTGGGCATCGTCGTGGCGGGACAGCTGTACCGGGGAGGGCATGGGGCTGCCGGCGAGATTGCGTACATGCCGCTGGGGATGGGCGATCCGCACGACCAGTCCAACCGCCGTCGCGGCGCATTCGAAGAGGCGGCAGCGGCTGCCGGCGTCGTGCGGATGGCCCTCAAGCTGGGCATGCGTCAGCCGCTCAGCCCCGAAAGAATCTTCACCGCCGCTCGCCGCGGCCATGTCGTGGCCTCGCGCGTGGTGCAGATGGAGGCAGAACGACTGGCTCTCGCCATCGCCACGGTGACGCCCGTGCTGGATCCGGAGCTCGTGATCCTGGGAGGAGGCATCGGCCGCAACGGAGACCTTCTCCTCGAGCCGATCGAGCGCGAGCTGCGCCAGCTCCTCCCGTTCCGGCCGCGCGTGGCGGTTTCGGCGCTCGGACAGGACGCAGTGCTACGCGGCGCCGTGGCGACCGCGTTGGAAGTCGCGCGGGACAGAGTTTTCACGCGCTCGCCGGTGCGGCAGATGGCGGAGGCGACCGGCGGTGGCTAGATCAGTACGCAAAGCAATATGGATCGGATTCGAGTTTTGGAGGTAGTGGGCATGAAGCGGCATCGACACTTGGTCACCGGTTTGCTGGCGTCGTTGGCGCTGGTCGTGGGGGCATGTGGCGGAACCACAGGAGGCACAACGCCCAATCCCACTCCCAAGACCGGCGGCACGCTGACGATCGACAACGAGAGCGGAGCTCTGTGGCAATGCGACTTCAATCCTTACAACGGCTCGGTGAACGGCGAGTCGTTCGGAATCCTTTATGAGCCGCTGGTCTACGACAACCTGCTCAACGACACCAAGACCAAGTGGCTGGCGAGCGACTATGCCTGGAGCGCTGACAGCAAGACCCTAACCTTCACCATCCGTTCCGGTGTGCAGTGGAGCGATGGCCAGCCCTTCAGCGCGGCCGACGTCGTCTTTACGTTCAAGCTCCTCAAGCAGCACCCTGAGCTCGACCTGCAGTCCGACTGGCTTGTGCTGTCCGACGTGACGGCAACGGGAACGGACAAGGTCGTCATGACCTTCAAGCAGCCCGCCGTGCCGAACTTTTACCAGATCGCGGGCCAGACGGCGATCGTGCCCCAGCACATCTGGTCCGCCTACACGAACCCGGTCACCCAGGTGGTCAAGGCGCCGGTCGGCACCGGTCCATTCACGATGAGCCAGTGCACGGGTCAGAACATCAAGTTCAGCCGCAACCCCAACTATTGGCAGAAAGGGCTCCCGTACCTCGACACCGTCAACTACCCGGCCTTCCTCGACAACGACCCCGCGAACCTTTACCTGGCGACGGGCCAGGCGCAGTGGGGAGGGCAATTCATCCCCAACATCGACACGTATTACGTCGCAAAGGATCCGACGCATAACAAGTACTGGTTCCCGCCGATCCAGAACATCAACATCTGGTTCAACGTCAAGCGGTCGCCCCTCGACAACAAGCAGGTCCGGCAGGCCTTCGCGTTCGCGATCGACCGCGCCAACGTCTCCCAGAAGGGCGAATACGGTTACGAACCGCCCGGCAACCAGACCGGCGTCCTATCGCCGACCTCTGACAGCTGGATCGACCAGGCCCAGGCGGCGACTTACGGCTACAAGTTCGACACTGCGAAAGCGACCAGCCTTCTCGAGCAGGCCGGCTACAAGAAGGGCAGCTCTGGGATTTACCAGGACGCGGCCGGCAAGAAGCTTTCCTTCTCGATCATCAACATCGCCGGTTATACGGACTGGGTGGCTTCGGTGCAGGTGATTGTGGACAACCTCAAGCAGGCCGGCATCGAGCTGAAGCCCCAAAACCTGGACAGCAACGCGTATTTCGACAAGCTCTTCACCGGCAACTTCGACCTGGCCTACGGCTCGGTCAACACGTCGACCGGGCCGAATCCCTATTACGAGCTTCGCAACACGCTCGACAGCTCGACCACTGCGGCCCTTGGGGCGACAGCGGCTGGTGATTATGGCCGGTACAACAACCCCGCGGCCGACACCCTGTTCGACCAGTTCGGCGCGACCACCGACCCGGCGAAACAACACGACCTGATCAAGCAGGTCGAGAAGATCATGTTGGAGGACGTTCCCGTCATACCCGTCACCGAGGGGGTTGCCTGGTACCAGTATTCGACCAAGGACTTCGCCGGTTGGCCGACACCGCAGGACCCGTTCGCGGCGCCCGCGCCGTGGAACCTGCCGGACTGGGAGGTGGTCCTGATCCACCTCTATAAGACGAGCTGATCGAGGTCGATGGGAGAGGCGGCGGATCGTTCGCCAATGAACGTCCGCCGTCCTCACGGCCGCGTAGGCTAGGCCAGCTGCGATGAGTTACGTGGTCCGGCGCCTGGAGTTTTTCTTCTTCACGCTGTGGGCCGCACTGACCATCAACTTCATCCTGCCGCGGGTCATGCCCGGCAACCCGGGCGAGGCGATGCTCGTCCGCTTTCACGGCCGCGTCAGCCCGCAGACGATCAAGAGCCTCGAGGTCGCCTTCGGAGTCAACAGCAATCAGAACGTGTTCGTGCAGTACCTCCAGTACCTCGGCAACACGCTGCATGGCGATTTCGGCACCTCGCTGACATTCTTTCCTGAAACCGTCGGGGACGTGATCAAACAGGGTCTGCTCTGGACCCTCGGGCTCGTTGGGATGGCGACGGTCATCGCCTTCGTGCTCGGGACGCTGCTCGGGATGTTGAGCGCGTGGCGACGCGGGGGATTTCTCGACGCGATTCTGCCGCCCGTGTTCATCGTGATCTCGGCATTTCCTTACTTCTGGGTGGCCTTGCTGGCGCTGCTCCTGTTCTCCGTGACGCTCACCTGGTTTCCATCGGGTTTTGCTTACGACATCACCTCCTCCATCAACCTGTCCTGGTCCTTCGTGGGCGAGGTCATCTGGCATGGCTTTCTACCGGCGCTAACCATCGTGGTCACATCTATCGGTGGGTGGATCCTGACGATGCGCAACACCATGATCACGACGCTGGCGGAGGACTACGTGAAAATGGCCAGGGCCAAGGGTCTGTCTCCGGTGCGCATCATGCTCATGTACGCGGGACGGAACGCGGTGCTCCCCAACTTGACGGGCTTCGCGATGTCGCTGGGCTTTGTCATCAGCGGCGCGCTACTCGTGGAGATAGTCTTCAACTATCCGGGCCTTGGTTTCACGCTCCTCCAGGCCGTCCACAGCGAGGACTTCGCGCTGATGCAGACCCTTTTCCTGCTGATCACAGTCGCGGTGCTTGTGGCCGTCCTGGCGGCTGACTTCGTAACTGCGTGGTTGGACCCGCGAACGCGGGAAGCAGGCTAGGCTCGATGGCGATCCGCATCCTCACCGAACAGCCGGCGCTCCAGGCACCGGCGGTCTCGTCGCGGGCGGGGGTCCTGGGCACCCTCGGCCGATCGCTCGTCGGCAACCGCAAGGCGATGACCGGGGTGGTCCTGATCGGAATTTTCGCGGTGGTAGCGGTCTTCGCGCCCGTGATCGCGCCTTACGACCCCAACTCCCTGCAGTTTCAGCAGATCCTTCCACCCTCGCGGGCGCATCTCCTGGGTACGACCGGCAACGGCCAGGACATCTTCTCGCAGCTCGTGTGGAGCACCCGGCAATCGCTAATCCTGGCGCTGGTCGCGGGCTTCATGGCCACGTTGATATCGGTCCTGATCGGTGTGTCCGCCGCCTACCTCGGTGGCTGGTGGGATCACGTTCTGAACCTTTTCACGGATGTCTTCCTGGTCGTCCCGACGCTCCCTTTGATGATCGTGGTCGCCGCTTACGCCAACAGCGGAGGCGTGGGGGTCCTGATCGCGGTGATCGTGATCACAGGCTGGTCATATGGCGCTCGGCAGCTTCGGTCGCAGGCCCTGTCGCTGCGCAACCGCGAGTTTCTAGAGGCCGCCCGCGCCCGCGGCGAGCGAAGCCTCTACATCATCGTGTTCGAGGTCCTGCCCAACATGACGTCGCTGATCGTCGCGATCTTCCTGGGGGCAGCCCTGTATGCGGTGCTGGCAGCGGCGGGTCTTCAGTTCATCGGCCTGGGTGACGTCAACGACCTGAGCTGGGGGACCATGCTCCACTGGGCTGAGAACAACGGCGCGCTTTTGGCCGGCTCTCCACTGTGGGTCGTGGCTCCCGGCGTGTGCATCGCGCTGCTCGGCGCAGCGTTCGCGTTGCTCAACTACGCGTTCGACGAGATCGGGAACCCCGCCCTGAGGCCCGTGCGACGGCGCGCCGACAGGTGATATCCACCGCGCCGGTGCTCGATGTCAGGGACCTCAACGTCGACTACGTGACTGAGCGGGGGACGGTGCGCGCTGTCGACAACGTCAGCCTCGCGGTCAACAAAGGCGAGTTCCTGGGCATCGTGGGCGAATCCGGCTGCGGCAAGTCGACTTTGCTGTTTGCCATCGCGCGGCTTTTGAGCCCGCCGGCCGAGATTGCCTCAGGCAGCGTGCTCTTCAAGGGCACCGACATGGTCAGGATGAGCGAGTCAGAGCTCCGTCACGTCAGGTGGCGCGATTACTCCGTGGTGATGCAGAGCGCGATGAATGCGCTGAACCCGATCATGACAATTCGGGCTCAGCTCAAGGATGCCATCGAGGCTCACGAGCGCAGCTCTGCATCGCGGATTCGCACCAGGTCGGAAGAGGTGCTTCGACTCGTGGGCATCGACCCGGTGCATCTTGATTCATATCCGCATCAGCTGAGCGGCGGTATGCGCCAGCGGGCGATGATCGCGATGGCCCTCGTCTTTACGCCCGACCTGGTGATCATGGATGAGCCGACGTCAGCGCTGGACGTCGTGGCGCAGCGATCGCTGATGCTCCAGATCAAGGAGCTGCAGCGCCGCATCGGTTTCGCAGCAGTATTCGTTACTCACGACATGTCACTGGTCAGCCACTTCTCGGACCGGCTCGCTGTCATGTATGCGGGCCAGGTTGTCGAGGTCGGCCGCACAAGGGCGATCTTTGCTGAGCCGAAGCATCCCTACACCCAGGGACTGATGGCTTCTTTCCCGTCGATCATCGGGCCGAAGACGGCACTGGTCGGCATCGCCGGCGCCCCTCCAGATCTACTCTCGCCACCGTCCGGCTGCCGGTTCCATCCGCGCTGTCCTCACGTGATGTCGCGTTGCCTCACGGATGAGCCCGTATTTCACGATGAAGGTGGCGACCTGGTCCGCTGTCACCTCTACGGCGATGCCTGACCAGCCTCTTCTCCAGACCGTTGGGCTCACCAAGCACTTCCGGGTCGGCGGCCTTCTGTCTCGGCGCCTCCTCCATGCCGTCGACGACGTCAACCTGGAGATCGGCGCTGGCGAGATCGTTGCCCTCGTCGGCGAAAGCGGCAGCGGCAAGAGCACAATCGCGCGCCTCATGGCGAGAATCTACGAGCCCACCGCCGGCGAGATCCGCTTCCGAGGCCGTCCCCTCAACCAGCTGCGCAGGCGATCGGAGGTGCTCGAGTACCGGGGTCGTGTTCCGATGGTGTTTCAGGATCCATACGGCTCCTTGAGCCCGGTCTATCGGGTTTCGCATGGCGTCCTGAGAGCGTTGAAGCTGCACCGACCAGCCCTTGGCAACTCGGCACGAGAGCACGTGGCCGTGCAGCTTCTGGAGTCGGTGGGACTGGCGCCGGGCGCTGAGTTCCTCCATAAATACCCGTACGAGTTAAGCGGCGGGCAACGGCAGAGGGTTGGGTTCGCACAGGCGCTTGCCTGTAGCCCTGAGCTCATCCTGGCCGACGAACCAGTCTCCATGCTCGATGTTTCGGTGCGCATCGGTGTGCTCAACCTGATGGCCACGTTGCGCCGAGAGTTGCGGGTTTCGATCCTTTACATCACTCACGACATCGCAAGCGCTCGGTACGTCGCCGACCGTCTGGTGGTCATGTACGCGGGCGGCATCGCCGAAAGCGGGCCGACCGAGGACGTGCTCGCGCACCCCAAGCACCCCTACACGCAGCTGCTCCTTTCGGCGGTGCCGGATCCGCGAGCTCCGGTGTCCCTGCCGTCGTCGACGACGGTGGCCGAGCCGCCACGCGTGATCGATCCCGGCGAAGGGTGCCGATTCCGTCAGCGCTGTCCGTACGCCATCGAGGAGTGCACGCTTGTCACCCCGCATCTGAGGCTGCTCCGGCCCGCCCATTCGGCGGCCTGCCATGTGGCAGCATCTGATCGCAACGAAGAGCTCCCAGTCGAGCCGAGCGCCGCCACGTCCAGGTAGGCGTGTCCTGGCTCGAGCTAGCTCGAGCGCGTAAGGAAGATGTCGAACTCGATCAGGAGGGTGGAATCAACCGTGACGAAAGGCACCTGCGGCGGAGACACGCCGAAATCGGTCATGACGATCGACGTGTTTCCTGCGATTTCCGCCTTACCCCCCGTGAGCTGCGCCTTCGACTTGACGGTGACGTCCTTGGTGACGCCATGGATCGTCAGCTTGCCGGTGACGGTCACATCAACAGCCTGGCTGGTGATCGCGCCGGGAACCGACACTGACGTCGCCGTGAAGGTCGCGTTCGGAAACTGCTGCACCTCGAGCTGGCGGCTGACAACACCATCCCGCTGGGTCACGTCGCGTCCTGCGACGGAGTCGACGCTGTGCAGGCTGATCATGTCGGCGGTGAATGTGAGGGAGCTCACGCGGTAGCCGCTCGAATCGCTGCCAACAGTGAGGGCGCCGCTGATGGCCGAAGTCCGCGCCACCGCCTCGTGCTTGGAAGCTTGACCCACGAACAGCTCCTTGATGCGGTAGCCGGCCACCGAACCGGTGGAGACCGTCCAGCTCCCAGTCAGTGAGGCGGTGGCTGACGGAGTGCTGGTTGCGCTTGGGGTCGCGGTCCCGGTTGGCGTTGTGCTGAGGCCCAGCTGTGCCGGCGCGGTGCGCAGCCCGGAGAAGTAGTAGACGTAGCCGGCGCCTCCGGCTACCGCGATCGCGGCCACCACCACTGCGACGATGACAAGGATCCGTGTCCTCATTCGAGGTGCTTCACGGTAGTCCTGCCCACCTCGTCAGCATCGGAATCGATCATGTGAGGGCGCTGCGGGTTAGCTGGGAGTTTGTTGTGACCGCAAGGCGGGCCGGCATTTCACCGGCCTCCGCCCTGCGGGGTGTGGTCAGCCTCATTGCCGGCCGACCAAATAAGAGACGCTAGGGAACCGTCGGGCGGATGCCCGCGTTCTCCTGAGCTTCGCGGGCGGCGCTTTCCCCGGCCTCGTGAGCCGCGGTCTCATTGGATACGAAGGGCGCGTTGGCCGCGGGTGTCGGCGTTGTCGCTGTGAGCGCGGTGTTGGCCGCTGTTGTGGCCGCGGCGGCGCCGATCGTCGTGACCCCGTACATGACCGCTCCGGCCACGCCTCCTATCAGCATCGACCCCGCGATGGCGGCCGCTGCCACTGTCTTTCGAACTCCGTTCATGTCGTCGTCTCCTTCGGTTCTTATTCGCTCTTCGAGCGTTGTTACCGAGGCTGACGACGAAGCCTCAGCGGCTCGTGTGTCTGGACTGTGAGTTTGCGCAGAGACAAAAACAGCGGCGGCCGTAGCCGCCGCTGTGTCATCTGTCGTTCGCTTAGTGGCGCTGTTCAGCCGGCATCTCGGCCGGTTCCTCACCCTTCTCCGGAGCCAAGTCGGGCATCTCGCCCTCATCCATTGGATGCATCTGCTCCTTGTGGCGCATGAGCTCCTCAGAGTTCGCGAACTCCTTGTCGCATACATCGCATTTCACGGCGTGTCCTCCTGTTGCGGTTTGGATTTCGAAGTGACATCGCTTTGGTTTTGTCGCCTCATCACTAAAACGCGGCGGATCTGGCGCCTACTGCATTTGCGTGACCTTCGCACCTCGCGCGTTCTCACTAGGAGCGGAAAAAACATGGAGGTTGACAACTTGGAGGAGAGAAATTTGCACGCAATGCCAGGAAGTGAGATCGACAGGACCCCAATGAGTCCGCGTGAGCAGCTCGAGCAGAAGCTCGCGGTAATCGAGGCCAGGGCGCGGGACCTGGCGCAGCGCCACGGCCGGCTTGCCACGGGGATCGCGGTCACTGCGGCCGCGGCATTCGGGCTGGGGATGATTGTCTACAGGCGCCGCCGAAGGACATCGATGGTGAAGCGCGCGCAGCGTGCCATCCCGGACTCGGTGTGGGAGTTGCCGGAGGAGCTCATCGCCCAGCTCAAGAAGCCGCTGAAGCGAGCGAAGGCGCTCTAGGTTAAGAGTCTGGGCTAGGCCGCGGAAGCGGCCACTCGGCGCAGGTCGCTAACCAGCTTCAGGGCCGCCGGCTTAATCGCCGGCGGCCGCGCGGCGGCCGCGGCC
>DATCPU010000330.1:0-3699 GCA_036569925.1 Candidatus Dormiibacterota bacterium | reverse complement strand
GGTCGACGCCTTCGCGCCGAGGGACGTTTCGCACACGACCTGCGGCTGCCTCCTGTCGTGCCCACGACCTCGATCTACACGCGCGCCGACGACGTCGTGAACTTCCGAAGCTGCCTGCGTCCTGATGTTCCGGCGATCTCGGTTTGGGGCAGCCACAACGGCCTGGTAGTCAATCCGGAGGTCTACAGGCTGCTCGGTCGCCTGCTCGCCCGGCCCCGGCACGGATGACAGCACTGGCGATCGGACTCGCGCTGGCGGCCGCTGCGCTTCACGGCACCTGGAATGTGCTCGTCAAGGTCAGTGGCGATCCGATGCGCACTTTCCGTCGAGCCACGTTGGTCGCAGCCCTGGTGGCTACTCTGGTCACCCTCGTGGCGTGGCTCTTTGCCGGCCGGCCCTCGCTGACGCCGGCTGCGGCAGCTTTGGCCGGGGTCTCGGCGGTGCTCGAGCTCGCCTACCTCTTCCTGCTATCGGCCGCATACCGGCGGGGAGAGCTTTCGGTGGTCTACCCGATCGCGCGCGGCTCCGCTCCACTGCTCGCTGTCGGCGCCGGTCTCGGCATCCTGGGCGAGAGGCTGACGGTGACTCAGCTGGTGGGCGTCGGGCTCCTGCTCATCGGAATCCTCGCCGTCACGCTCCCGCAGACGAGCGGTCGCGCCACAGTGCCGGCTCTCTTGACAGGCGTTTCGATCGCCGCGTACAGCGCGATCGACCGCATTGGGGTGAGGCTGTCCACGCCCTGGTTGTACGGCTGGCTGCTCATCGCGATCCTCGCCGCCGGGTTGCTGGTCACCGGGTTCCTTGAAACGAGGTTGGCTGCGCGGCGTGCCCCAGCGGTGAAACTGCCAGAGCCGCCGCCAGTGCGCTGGCCACAGGCGGCTGTGATCGGCGTCTTCATGTGGGGCGGGTACCTCCTCATTCTCGCGGCGCTCAGCATCGCGCCGCTGTCCGTGGTCGCTCCGGTCAGAGAGACGGCAATCGTCGCGGTCGCGGTCTGGGGAGTCTGGAAGCTTCGCGAAAGAAAGGGCGCTGCGCTGAAGCTCGGGGGGGCAAGCGCGACCCTCATCGGGGTGGCCCTGCTGGCTTTGTGAAAGGCACTGCGCAATGTGGGATGTAACTCTGAAATCTGGGTGGTAATGTGAAAAAGTCGCCTCGTGTGAGGCGATGTTCGCCGCGGTCGTCGTTCTTCTCGAAAGGACCGGAGCGTTCGTGGCCATTGCTTTCGAGAAGAGTGAGAGGTTGTACGAGATGCCGACTGGCAGCATCAAGAAGCTGGTTTCCGACCGCGGCTTCGGGTTCATCGCCGCGGAGGATGGGCGGGAGTATTTCTTCCACCGCACAGGACTCGATTCGAGCGTGAACTTCGATTCGCTTGCCGGCGGCGAGCGCGTCAACTTCGAGATCGAGCCCAGCCAGAAAGGCCCGCGGGCCAACCGGATCAAGCTCGCGTAGCTGAGCGCCTCCAAGGACGGCGTCACGGCCGCTCACTCTTTCCACCTTGAGCCACTCGGTCCCTATTCGCTCGAAGAGGGCGCGAGGTTTGTCGGCGCATGGCACGAAGCGCCCTCTGACGGAAGCTCGGAAACCGGCCACCTGCACCTCGCGTTCTTGACCGACGACGACTGGACGCCGGTGGGAGTGTGCCTCACCCAACCGGAGCCGGGCCGCGTGCAAGGGACTGTCTACGGGGACGCGCACAACGATCGCGTGAAGCGCCAGGTCGCCCGCATCCTCAGCCTCGATGTGGACGGCCGAGAGTGGCCCGCGGTCGGGAAACGAGACCGCGTGGTTGCCAGGCTTCAGCAGATGTTTCCGGGGTTCCGGCCGGTCAACTGGTCGAATGCTTATGAAGCCGCGGCCTGGGCGCTGATCTCGACTCGGATATCGATGCGCCAGGGTCAGAGCGTGAAAGACAGGATGAGCCGGGAGCTGGGCCACGAGGTCGACGTGCACGGCCACCGCCTCTGGGTGTTTCCCGAACCTTCTCGTTTGATCGAGCTCACCGCCTTCAAAGGCCTTTTCGGCCGCAAGGTCGAGTACCTCAACCTGCTTGGCAGCGCCGCGTTGTCCGGTGCGCTCGACACCGACACGCTTCGCGCCTTGCCGCGCGAAGACGCGCTGAGCCGCCTGAAAAAGCTGAGTGGAATCGGAGAGTTCGGATCTCAGCTCGTCCGGTTGAGAGCATTGAGCGCGGTGGATGAGCTTCCCACCATCGAGCCGCGACTCGCAGGAGCCGTTCGTGACACTTATGGACTCCCAGGTCCGCCCGACCTCGACCAGCTTGAGGCGCTGGCGGAAAGCTGGAGGCCATACCGAATGTGGGTGTGCGTGTGCCTGCGGCGAACGCTTGAAGGTGGCGCCGGGATGATGCACTCCCGCGCCAGCGGCTAGGACCCCGACCAAGCAGCGGGGCGCTAATGCGAGGCCCGGCGCACCAGGACGATCGCGGTAGCCCAGCAGAGTGAGCCGAGGGCCAGCAGCGTCCAAAGGGCCGGCATGATCGCGGAAAACTCCACGAGCGCTCCGAAAATACACATCGCGGCAGCGCCCGCCAGCAGGAATGAGCCGGGCAGCAGCAGCCACGCGCAGTACCACGGCGGCTGGACAAAGTCGCTGCGGTCAAGCAGTCGGCCGATGCCGAAGATCAATGCGGCGCAGACTAATGCCGGGGCCGTCAACAGCAGCGCCCAGTCGGCACCTACAGCTCCCGCCGCCGCGCCCAACAGTGGCTGCACTGCGGCCATGGCGAGGCCCGCGGGGACGGCGAACGCGACCAGGCGCAGAAGCCGGCTTGCCGGGGGCACTTTCTAAAGGATCACGCGGGCAGCACCGGCACTGCGGCCGGCAGCGTGAATACGCCCTTCGTCGACACCCATCCTCGTTGCACGTCCCAGTACATGTCCGATCGCCGCAGCTGATTCATGAACTCGCTGTTGAAGATTCGCCCCCGGGCGGTTGGAGACTCGCGGTGGCTGGTGCCGGCGTAATACGGCTGGCGAGGCAGGCCGGCCGCCAGAGGGGCGCTTTCGTAGTAGTCGGCATTCCCGTAGACGGAGGTCGAACCATATGAATAGATGGCGATCCCCAGGAGTCGTTTGCCCTGGCTGTCAGGCGCAAGTGCCAGTCGGATCTGCGCGAGCGTGTCCTCTGGATAGTTCATAAAGCCGCCGACCCCGGCGAGCAGGCGGTTGCCAAAGCCGGACTTTTTCTCAAAGGCGATCCAGCGCATGAACCAGGCCTGCTCGAGGCTGTCCCACGCGCTGTCGTAGTTCATCACCGCGCCAAAATCGATGTATTTGTTGGCTAGCCACGCGTACCAGTCCTGGAAAACGTCGCCATAGGCCGAAGTCAGAGGCCAGTCGGCTGCAGAGGCGGGGCCGCCGCCGTAGGCGATGAGAGCGCCACTGAGCTTCACGTTTGGCTTTGTGCGCTTGAGGTCGGAATGAAGATCGCGCACGAAGGCGGTCACGCGCCCGCGGCGCCACGCCTTCCATGCTTCGTCCTCAGGGGCCGGAGTGGTAGTGGCTCCCGTCTGGGCTTGGTAAAGCGCAATTGCGCTCCGGTTGTACCCCCATTCGGCCCCTGGGTACCTGACGTAGTCCATATGGAGCCCGTCGATGTCGTAGCGGGTCGCCACGTCCATGAAGATCTTGTGCGTGTAAGTAAGAACGTCGGGGACGCCGGGGTCGAAGAGGCCGC
>DATCPU010000329.1:0-7615 GCA_036569925.1 Candidatus Dormiibacterota bacterium | reverse complement strand
GTCTTCGGTGATCTGATCATCCTGCCGATCCTCAACATCTATCGGAAGTACTACGGGGGCCGCATGTCCCTTTACCTGCTCGGGGCTTCCTACGTAGCGATGGCCCTCGCGGGTTTTCTCATCGGCGGCGCGTTCCAGCTGCTCGGGTGGGTGCCTTCAAGTCACCACGTGGCGGTGCTCGAGACGACCCCATCGTGGAACTACACAACCTTCCTGGATATCGCCTTCATAGTCTTGATGGTGGCGATGGCATGGCGCTTCTTCACCACTGGCGGCCCGGGCATGATTCGCGCCATGAGCCACTCGCCAAATGAGCTGTCGGCGACGGCCGTCGACCCCGTCTGCGGGATGTCGGTTGACGTTTCAACGGCGGAACAGAAGCTGGACTACGAAGGCTCGACCTATTACTTCTGCTCCCCCGGCTGCAAGCAAACCTTTGCCGGGGATCCGCCGAAATATATCGGGGACACGAAGGTGGGGCACAGCCACCACTAGCGGCCCGTGGCGCCGTCGCGCAAACGGTTGAGGCTCACTCGCCGCCGAATCGTCACGCGCGGATCGGGCGCATCCGCAATACCTTATGAATGCCGACTACAGGCCCCGCGATGCGCAACATCGCTGGGAGCTGCGGCCTCAGCGCCGTGCGCTCAGCGACTACCGGCTCAACCAATCGATAGTCGGCGCCCCGGTATCGCAGGTCGCACTCGCCCGCGGCGAGGACGTTGCGCGTCCATCCAGCCTCCTCGCCGAATGCCAGGCCGATCCAGAAGAAGCCGCCGCGCGGAAGGGCGCTCACCGGCGTGGTGTACACGCGACCGGAACTATGCCCGCGATGCGTCAGGATCGAAAACGTGGGGGACCAGCGCGTGCCGGCCAGGCCCATGATTCGCGGGTTCACCTTGCCGATAAGTGGCCGAAGGTACCTCTCGAAAATCGACATTCGTTGGCTGTGCGCGGTGGCTGTCGTTCGGGCCCCAGGATCGGTGGATTGCTGGGATGCCATTAAATCCTCCTCGGATTGTGGGTCATGCAAGCAGGAATCTCTCCCGTGGTCTATTGTATTCCATCAAGTGATTGATTGAATACTTCAGCACCTCCAATGAGGGGTCGTCCAAAGTCAGTGCCAGACGCCGAGCCCCGGCGCCAAGCACTGGTCCTTGCTGCGTACCGGCGTGTGGCGGACGCAGGCTTTGAGGGCCTGCGGACGCGTGACGTGGCAGACGAGGCGGGTGTGAACATTGCGACCCTCCACTACTACTTTCATACAAAGGAAGCGTTGATCCGCGCAGTGGTCGGGCACGCGATGGAGCGGTTTCGCACCACGTTCAAGGCTGGGCGCTCGCCGGGTGCACAGCTGGAAGCTCACTTCAACGGGGTGAGGCGCCTGGTTCGTCATGAGCCGGAGCTGTTCGCGGTCATGGGAGAGCTGGCCCAGCGGTCGGCTCGCGACCCCGCGATCGCCTCCATGTTCAAAGAGACGCACGAGAGGTGGCACGCCACACTTCGCGCGCTGCTGAAGAATGCGCGAGCGGAGGGGTTCCTGGATCCAGGGCTCGACCCGGATGCCACCGCCGCCCTGGTCACCGCGACGTTCCGAGGCATGTTCATGTTGCCTTCAGCCTCAACGACGCCGCGCCATCTGGAACCGGCGCTCAACCAGCTTGAACGGTTTATTGGCATCAAGGCGCGCGGAAAGAGGAGGTCATGAACGGATGAACTTGGGCTCGCTTCTTCACGGATCTTCGCGGCCCGCCAGCCCGTCGGGGCGAACGATCGGCACGCCCCGCAGGTATGACGTGGTCACGGCCGTCCTGTTCGCCGGCCGCCGTCGTCAGTCCTTTCGCGCCCTGATGGCGGTATCAGGAGCTCGCCCGGGTGACCGAATCCTCGACGTGGGTTGTGGGACTGGCTACTTCGCTCGCATGCTTGCCGAAGCGGCGGGCGCAGATGGCGCCGTGGTCGGCATCGACGCCGCGCCAGAGATGATCGACCATGCGGCATCGAGGTCTCGTTCGGATTCCAAACTGTCCTTCAAGGTTGGAAGTGCCGGCGCGCTCGACTTTCCAGACTCCAGCTTCGACGTTGTGGTTTGCAGCTTGACGATGCATCACCTCGCTCACGCCGATCAGCTGCCGGCGATACAGCAGATGCGGCGGGTGCTCCGCCCGGGCGGAACGCTGTTGATCTCGGAATTTCAGCCGCCGACCGGCCATGGCTGGAGGTTGCTTCTTGGCTCAACTGGATTGACCGCCATGGGCCACGCCGTTCCGCATGTGGAGGGCTTGATCGCGATGGCGGGATTCACCGAGATCCAGCCCGGGCGCGTGCCGCCCGTCCTGCAGTTCGTACGGGCGACCAAACCGGCGAACTGACTAAGCCGCCCTGACCTGGGGGCGATCACCCCGCTTGCGCTGGCGGGCAAGGCGCTTAAGGAAGGCGAGCAACGCCACCTCGTCGGACCTGAGCCTCCCCTTTCTAACCGCGTGCTCGAAATCGAGCGCGCTATCCAGCGATCCATCCAGATATGTGTCGATCACCGCGGGGTGCACATAAGCTCGCCTGCAAACGGCGCGCGTGTGGCCCAGCTTGCGGGCGACGCTGTCGATGGCGGTCAGCACGTTCCGCTTGGCCTCGCTCTCGGATTCGAATCGTGCGAGGTCGCGAAGAGCGCACGCGGCTAGCAGCGTTCCCGCCCACGTCCGGAAGTCCTTGGCCGTGAAATCCTCGCCGGTCGTTTCTCTCATATAGCTGTTCACATCATCTGAGGTCACCAACCCGCGCACGCCGCCCTCGTCGAGGTACTGAAACAGCATCTGGCCAGGCAGCTCCTCGCAATGTTTGATCACGCTTGCGACCCGGCGGTCCGTGATCCCAAGCTCGTGGTCGCGCCCGCTCTTGCCCCGAAAGACAAACCGGACGTTCGAGCCTTTGACCGTGACATGCCTGTCGCGCAAGGTGGTCAATCCAAATGAGCCGTTGTCGCGCGCATATTCCTCGTTGCCAATGCGGGCAAAAGTCGTCTCCAGCAGCCTCACGATCGTGGCGACCACCTTCTCGCGGGGCAGGCCTGGGCGGCGGAGGTCCCGCGACACTCGAGACCGGATACGCGGCAGTGCGCGCGCGAAACCCACGAGCCTTGCGTACTTGTCCGCATCGCGCGTTTCGCGCCACCGGGGGTGGTACCGGAATTGCTTGCGGCCTTTGTCGTCACGACCAGTGGCCTGCAGGTGTCCGTGGGGACGCGCGCAGATCCACACGTCTTTCCACGCCGGCGGTACCACCAGCGACTTGATGCGATTGAGAGTCGCAGCCTCCCTTACCACCCGGCCCTCGGCATCGCGATAGGCAAAGCCGCGGCCGTGGCGTACGCGGCGGATGCCTGGCTCGGAGTCCGAGGTGTACGTCAGCCCGGCGTCACGCGCTGCCTCGACGGGTCCAGTGTCGCTCATTCACTCCGAGAACGTCCGGCGGCTTTCCGATACCGGCGCGCATGCCCTGTCGAAGGTTGGTGCGCGGTCATCGTCGCTCGAGCGCAAGGCGTACGCCGAGACCGACCATGACGGTCCCCGTCACTCGCTCGAGCACCTGGCGAACGCGAGCGCCGGCGCTGGTACGGCGCACTTTGCTGACGACTATGGCGTATGCACATAGCCAGACGATGACGATCGCGTCATAGCAGAGGACCATAAGGACAAGGCGGGCTGTCGAGTCGCCAGGCTGGATGAACTGAGGCATGACCGTAGCGAAGATCGCGCCCGCTTTGGGGTTCAGCAGATTGTTAAGCACCCCCTGGACGAAAGCGCTTCTCCCGCTCGCGGTCGCGGCTGCGCCCGCACCCGGGCCCGCAGCAGAGACGGGGGAGGGGTGGGAGGTGCCGGCAAGGGTACGGAGCCCCAGGTAGACGAGGTATGCGGCGCCGGCGAGCTTGAAGACGGTGAAAGCGGCGTCCGAGCTCTCGAGCAGGGCCGCAACTCCAATGATTGATGCCGCCGCCCAAGCCGCGCTCCCGACTCCCACGCCAACTGCGGACAGGGATGCCGAGCGCGCGCCGGCGCGGAGCGCGTTGCGGATGATTAGCGCGGTGTCGGGTCCTGGCGTAACGATGAGGACGACAGCGACAGCAATCCAGGCAGCGAAGCGACCGTCGAAGGGAAGGGTCGTCACGGCCTAGCCGATCTGGAACTCGTCGTGGCGCAGAATCGGCACCCGGGTGCCGCCTTTTTCGATTCCGTCGACGTCGACCTCGGGACCACCGACCATGAAGTCGGTGTGGACCGCCGAAACGTTGAGTCCCTCCGCGCGATCAGCTTCGTCCACCGCGAATGCGAAGCCGTTGCCAAATGCCATGTGGCAGGTGGCGTTCTCATCGAAAAGCGTGTTGAAGAACGTGATGTCGAGCTTGCCAACCTCAGACGATCCATCGACCAGCGCCACCTCGCCCAGGCGCGCTGCGCCTTCGTCGGCGGCCACCTGCGCGCGGACGACGTCGGCGCCCTGGCTGGCTTCGACTCGGGTGATCCGGCCGTCCTTGAAAACCAACTCCAGGCCGCGCACGAGCGCGCCACCGACGTCGAGTGGTCGAGTGGATCGCAAAGTGCCCTCGGCCCGTCGCCGGTCGGGTGAGGTGAAGACCTCCTCGGTTGGAAGGTTCGGCACGTGCGAGGTGCCAAAAGCAGTCTGGAAGTTTGCGCATTTCCATCGCGATCCGGGCAGTAGTCCAACCGTCAGGTCGGTCCCCGGCCCGCGGTAGTGAAGGGCATCGAAGTGCCGTTCTGCCAGCGCGGCCGCAATGTCGTCGAGGCGCTTGATATGTGCGCGCCAGCTTGACACGGGGTCATCGGCGTCCAGCCGGACCGCCTTCTCGACGGCTTGCCAAAGCCGGTCCACGTCAGGCTTGCCGAATATCTGCTCGGCCCAGGCCGCATTGGGCATTGCGACGATGGTCCAGTTGATCAGCTGCCTGCCGATCAGCTCGTTGGATTGCTTTTGCGCGGCCACCGGTCGAAGCTTGCCGACGCGGGTCTGGTCGAGGTCGCGAAGCAGGTCCGGGCTTGGTTCGCCTGTGATTGCGATCAGCGATCCGTGGCGCGCGCCGAGGTCCTCCAGGGTCGCCAGCTCACCGGGTGCCGTATAGGTCAGCGACTCGTCGGGTCCGAGCTCGATGAGCGCTCGATCGAAGTGCCTGTCGCTGTAAGCGGCCTGGACGAACGATGCTCCCGCGCTGTACGCGGCACGCGCGATCTCTCGCGCGAGCGGGGCGTGCTCGACCCGACCCCTCACCAGAACGTGCTGGCCCGGCTGAACGTTCGCGCCAACCTCGACCGCAAGCCTGGCCATGCGCTGAAGGCGATCTTCGTCTTTCACATGGACCCTTTCGAAGGCACATCTTGCGCCATGCGGCTGGTCGTCGGTCCCGCGTGGGTTGGGTGACGCCCCGACGCGGGTTGGGCGACGATGGACACATGCGCCACCATCCTGCGCTGAGGTTTGCCGCCGGCACCCTCGCCGCGGTCTGTCTTCTGGGCGCAGCGTGCAGCACCACTCCGCCAAAGGTCAGCTCGGGCGCGTCCGCCGGAACGCCCTCGGCGAGTCCGCTGTTCACGCTCAACCCGACGCGGTTCGGCCACTTGCCGGCCGCGAGCTCTCCGAGCTTAGGGTCACTTCCGATCAGCTGCACCGGTGATGTCGGCAGCACTGATCCCGTGGCGATCGTGACCATCAGCGGACGGACTGGAGTCTTTCTGCGCGACTACGCAGACGAGTCAAATCCTCAAAACTTCTGCTCGTTCGGAGAGGGGGTGGTCGTAGCGGAGATCCTCGACCCGCACCATGTCGTCATCTCCAGCCCTGTGGCGGCAGTGGTCGAACTTCCGTCGACCCAGATGTTCGAGCTGGGTATCGCGGGACAGCTGGTCGCCGTGGCGCCAGATCTTTCGCAGGCGTTGTGGGTGTCGCGGACAAGCCCTCCGACCCTGCACGACTCCTGGGATGCCGGAAACGTGGCCATCCAGACCTACCCGGCGGTCCCCATCACGTGTGCCGATGCTGACACGGTCTCGCGCCAAGGCGCCTTCTCGCGCGATGGCCATTTCGGCTTTGCGCTTTGGAACCAGGGTCCAAAAGGCGCCACCTACCTCAACGTCGTCGGCAGCCGGGCGGCGGTGTTCGCGCTGATTCCGCCGACGGCGGGCTGGGGAAAGGCGGGGGGTCCGCGCATGGCCGTTTGGTCACCGGTTTCGGGTCAGCTGTTTTACCTGCAGCAAGGCAACGTGTGGCGCTGGAGCACAGCCACTGGCGCAGTGCGGTTCAGGACCGGCGTGAGCTGGATCGACCCAACTATTTCGCCCGACGGCAAGCGGATCGCGTATGGGGTGCGCGGGCCAACCGGGGGGTCGATAGTTCACATCATCGATGCGGCAACTGGCGCGGACCTAGGTGCGGTGAGCACCGACGCAAGGAGCCATCCGTTCTTCTTGACCGACGACCTGATCTGGGTCAGGGGCGATCAACAAGGATGCGCGGCGGGCAACCGATCTACATTCGTATTTGACCTGCGCGATCAAACTGAGACTCAGTCGAGTCTCGCCCAGGTGTGGGCCACATGGCCCTCGACGAGTGCTCTTGGCGGCTGACATATAAAGGAGATACAGGAATGGCGGCGATCAGCAAGGCGGAAGCAGTCTGGAATGGCGACCTCACCAGCGGGAGCGGGCGCGTCACGCCTGCCAGCGGGGCGTTTCCTGAGCTCCCCGTGTCGTGGGCGAGCCGGGCAGAGAGCCAGCACGGCAAGACCAGCCCCGAGGAGCTGATCGCCGCTGCTCATGCCGCCTGTTACTGCATGGCTTTTTCCAACGGCCTATCGAAGGCCGGCCACAAGGTCGAAGAGCTGAACACCAGCGCCGAGGTCGAGTTCGTCCCGGGCACCGGCATCACCAGCTCCACGCTCACAGTCCGCGGCAGGGTCGCCGGGATCGACGAGGCTGAGTTTCAGAGGCTGGCAGAAGAGGCCAAGGAAGGCTGCCCCGTTTCCAAGGCCCTGCACGGCAACGTCAAGCTGAACCTGGAAGCGCGCCTGGAGCAGTAGCCCCCTCCGCGGCCTCCTACTGCTTGGCTGGCCCTGTCACAGCCGGAAAATCGACGATGCCCTGCAGGCGTAGCTCGCGCAGCTCCGATGTCAGCCACTTGTGCGGATCCTCGATCAGCTTGTTGCCGTCCAGGTAATCCCAGCATTTGCCGCTGAGGTCGCGCCCGACCAGCAGCAGGCAGGCTGGGTGGTTCTTGCGCTGCCAGGCCTTCAAAACGGGATTCACGTAAATGCGCCGAGGCGGCGCGTGCTCCGGCATCGTCACCTCGCCGGCATACAGGTCGTCGCCCGCCTGCACGATCACAGCACCTGCGACCAGGGTGCCGCCGAGATTCTCCACCTCGAGCTCGATGGGCTGGCCTGGCTGCGGCGGGCTGGTGAAGCTCAATCGTGGCGCCGGCCGGACGCTGTCCTCATAGCGCTGGGTCGCAAGCGCTGTCGCACGCCTGGTCGCCATATCGGCCCGTGTCGCGAAGACAGCCGCCCAAAGTGCGAGCAAAGCTGTCGCGACACCCAACCCCAGGATCACGT
>DATCPU010000328.1:0-4574 GCA_036569925.1 Candidatus Dormiibacterota bacterium | reverse complement strand
GGATATTGCCGCGCCCGCCGACGAGCACCGCGGAGTACAGGACGATCACCTCGACCGGCGACCATGCCGAAGGATTGAAAGCCGTCAAATAGGCGGCGAACAGTGCGCCCGCAAACCCGCCCAGGGCCGCGCCGAGCACGTAACCCTTCAGCTTGAGCCGGTAGATATCCCGACCAAATGCTGCCGCGGCCCGCTCATCTTCTCGCAGCGTTCTCAGGGCCATGCCGAAGCGACTGGTCGAGACGCGGGACATAAAGGCATAGGTGAGCACGAACAAGACAACGGTGAGTCCCAGGAAGAAATACTGGTAGGAGAAGTAATCCAGGCCGAACCAGTCACCCATCGGGTCGAAGAGCCCCGACAAGCCGTTGTAGCCGTCGAACAGCGGGACGAACTGACCGGCGAAGACGTACATGACGTAGACGGCGCCTAAAGTCACGATCGAGAAATAGATGCCTCGAAGGTGGCGCAAGGCAATTGACCCAATCACCAGCGCGACGGCCATTGCGGTGGCGACGGCGATGGCGACGGCGAGTGGATAGGGCAGCTGCTGGCCGAGGATGTACTGCGCCGGCGCAGCTGCGGGCCCAATGGTGAGGACCAGGGTCATATAGGCGCCCACCGCGATGTAGCCGTAGTAGGCGAGGTCGAAATCACCCGACCAGCCCCAAATGACATTGAGCCCGAGAGCCATGATTCCGAAAATCGCGCCCTCAGTGAGGACAGAGACCAGGTACGCGGTCATTCGAACACCGTTCGCCGAGCGTTGGTGAAAAGGCCGCGCGGGCGGAACAGGATGACCACCGCCAGGATCGCGAACGCAATCGCGAGGTTGTAGCTCGCGCTGATATAGCCGCCAACAACTGGGACCGGGAGTGCGGGCACCACCTCGAGGATGATGCCGACGATCACCGCACCGGCCATCGTGCCGACAGCCCGCCCGAGACCTCCTGCGACCGCCGCGGTCAACGTGATGAGAAAGAAGCCGAAGCCGAAGTACGGGGTGAAGGAGCCAACGCTTTCAGCCAGGACGAACCCGGCGTACCCGGCGATCAGGCCGGCAAGGAAATATGTCGCAGCTGCGACCCTCGTCGCGTTGATGCCCGTGACGCGCGCGAGCTCATGATTCTGCGACACCGCACGCAATGCTTTGCCGAACTTCGTGCGCGAAATGATGAAAAAGAGCGCCGCGGTGATCACGATCGCTGAGATGACGATCTGCTGGTCGAGAGGGTTCAGCAGGAAGGGGCCCACCTGCTGAGGCGCCCCGGGGTCGATGTTATAGGCGACGTTGGCGGCGCCGAAGAAGATGACCAGCACGTTCTGGATGACGAAGGAAACGCCAAGCGTGGCGATGAAAATCACAGTCGGGCTGGCGCCGAAACGTATGAACGGGCCGATGACGGTTGAGTACATCGCCAGCGCAACCAGCCCGCCGGCAAGCGCGGCAGCGAGCGCGGCGGCCGGCGCGCTACCGGTCCTCTGATGGACCAGGTACGCCGCGTACGCGCCAATGGTCAGGATCTCGCCGTGCGACACATTGGCGACGTTTGTCACCCCGTACTGGAGCGTGAACGCGACCGCCGAGAGCGCAAGGATCGACGCTGTGACGATCCCGAATCCAAGTGTCAGCAGAGCTGCGTGCACGGCCCAATCTCCATTCTGGCGCGATGCAACGGTTTCAGCGAGGCAGCTCGGTCAGTCGGCTCTCCGGCTATGGCTTATGGGGTCGCCGCTGCCAGAGCGGCAGCATCCAGCACCACCATCTGGACCTGCTGGCCTGTGACGCTTTGCTGGAAGGCGGCATATGGCCCGAACACGTTGTGGAAGTCGTTGTAATCGAGCGGACCGCTGGCGCCATCAAAGTTGATGTCGGTCCCGGCCTTGATAAGAGCCAGGCATGCTGGGTACGTGTAGCATTGCGTGCCCGGGGGGTTGGTCACGCTCGTCATGGCAGCGTTGATGTCCGGTCCGGAGATGCTGTTGGCTTTGTCGATCGCCAACGCCTGGCTGATGACCGCGTCATACGCATAATTCGCGTTTCCAAGTGGCTGCTGATTGGCTCCAGGGACCACCAGCGCAAATTGCTTTAGGAACTCGTCTGTAGCTGCTCCCGAGACCGACGTGCCGTACACGGAGATGAGGTGGTCGTGTGCCACCTGGTTGCCGATGGCCTTCAGGTAGTCGCTACCGCCGGTGACATCGGTGCCGACAAAGGGGATCGCCAGGTTGTCCAGCTGCTTGAAGTTCTGGAAGAGGACCGCGGCCGTCGGGGCGTCCGTCTGCGTGAAGATCACGTCGGGGCTGTCGGCGATGACCTGCTGGACCGTCGTCCGGTAGGAGGTCTGGGCCGGGGCGATCGTGTAGCTCTTGACCACGGTGCCGCCGAGCTTGGTGAATGTGGCTGTGATCGGCGGTGGGAACGTCTGCGCGGCGATGTCTGAATAGAAGATGAGGTCAGCCTTCCGGTAGCCCTTGTTGTAGGCGTACAGCGCCATGGCGACACCCAACTGGGAGTCGGACGGGCTGTCCCTCCAGAGGTAGGCGTTGGAGTTCTTGTCGAACACGGTGCTGCCGCCCTGGAATTGAGTCGTGACCTTCGCCGAGGTCACGATGGGGCTGACGGCGGCAATCTCCTGGGTCTCAGGACCGATGATCCCCACCACGTTGCTGTTGGAGAGGAGCTGCCGTGCGGCGACTGCGCCGTCGGCCTCGTCGCACTGGGTGTCGGCGTGCTGGAGCACAAGTTGCTGGCCCAGGATGCCGCCACCGTCGTTGATCGCCTTCTGTGCGACCTGCGAGCCCTGAAGCATCGCCGCGCCTAGGCTCGAGAGGCTGCCGGTGAAGCAGGACAGCACGCCCATTGTCACAGGACCGCTGGGGAGGTGTGAGCTGGAGGAGGGGGAGGTGCCGCACGCCGCGAGAACCCATGCTGCAGCTGCGACGCTTGCCACCAGGCGCGCAGGGCCCGACTGTCGCTTTTTTTCGTTGCCGAGGATCATCGTGAGCGTCCCTCCAACCGTCCCGAAGCAGCCGCGTTCCGGGCGAGATTAGTCCAGCCACCGGTTATTGTCAATGGTTGGACCACTGGACCTGTAGCGCCTGATAAACTCGGGCTCCAATGGGCGCGCCATCGACCACAGCGCTCCGACCGCTCGAGCGCAGCCGGATTTACGAGGATGTCGGCGAGCGCTTGGCGCAGTTCGTCAGCGAGTCCAGAATGACCGCGGGCGACCAGTTTCCGCCCGAGCGCGACCTGGCTCGTCAGCTGCACGTCAGCCGCACCTCGGTGCGCCAGTCATTCGTCGTCCTCCAGGCGCTCGGCTTTGTCGATGTCCGCCACGGAGAGGGTGTGTTTCTGCGTCGCACCCGCGGCTTCGGTGATTCCCTGACGAAGCTGCTCGAACGCCGCCGGCGCCTGCCGGACGTGCTCGAAGCACGCGAGGCGCTCGAGGTCAAGCTGGCGGAGTTGGCGGCCCGTCACCGAAGTGCGAACGACCTTGACGCCATGAACGCGGCCCTTGCGCAGATGACGGCCGAGATCAGCGCGGGTGGGGTGGGCACTGAAGGCGACGCTGCATTTCATCACGCCATCGCACTGGCCTCGCGCAACGAAATCCTGCTGCACCTCATCGAGGCGATGGCGGAGGTCATCCAGGAGACCCGCATTGAGTCGCTGAGCGAACCGGGCCGGCCGTTGCGCTCGCTCGATGCGCACCGGCGAATTTTCGCTGCGATCGAATCCGGCGACAGAGAGGGCGCCGCTGAGGCGATGCGCCAGCACCTTCGCGTGGTAGCGGACGTCTCGCTCCTGCGGTGGCAGCCGGAGCCTGCCGACGATGTCGACGCCTCCGATTAACGTCCCGGTGAGTTCGGCGAGACAATCGCCGGATCCCTGCGGGGTATGCGGGTCACTACTGGACCAGTTCCGCGTCTGCAGGTCATGCGGTCACTACGCGTCTTTGACCGCTGCCCAAAGGATCGACCAGATCGCTGACCGCGGATCGTTTCAGGAGCACGATCGCCACGTCTGGGCGGGCAACCCGATCCATTTCTCTTCTGGTGTCACGAGCTATGAGAAGCAGCTTGCCCAGGCGCAAGCCGCGACCGGCCTGCTCGATGCGGTAGTCACCGGCGGCGCGCACGTGATGGGCGTCCGCGTCGTTCTAGTCGTGTTCGACTTCAGATTCCTCGGCGGCAGCATGGGCAGCGTCGTCGGCGAGAAGGTGGCGCGGGCGTTCGACTCGGGCCGGCGCGAGCGCATTCCTGTTATCGCCATCTGCTCCTCCGGCGGAGCCCGCATCCAGGAGGGCATGGTGGCGTTATTTCAGATGGCCAAGACCACGCTGTGCGCCGCCAGATTGCGGGAGCAAGGGGTTCCGCTGTTGACAGTGCTGAGCGACCCGACGATGGGAGGAGTGCTCGCATCGTTCGCCAGCATGGGTGACGTGATCCTGGCAGAACCCAACGCCCGGATATCGTTCGTCGGGCCACGCGTCCACGAGAAAGCGATGGGTGATCCAGTGCCGCCTGGAACCGCCGAGTTCGCGCTTCTCCACGGGACCATCGACGCG